>CACYBU010000132.1 GCA_902772665.1 uncultured Methanobrevibacter sp.
ATTAAAATTAGCAGGGCCTAGATTTGAACTAGGGATCTCAGGGTTATGAGCCCTGCGGGTTCACCAGACTACCCCACCCTGCTATAAGATAAAAATAGTACAAAAGTATAATATAAATTTTGGTAAATATAATATATAAACTTTTCCCCAAAATGAATGAAATCAAAGAAAATAATATTAATTATTTTCTAATGATTCAATTCTTTTATCAAGTTCATCTAATTTTTCCTTAGTTGAAATTTGGAATTCTTCAGATGATTTTCTAAATTCATTGTAATCTTTTTCCAAATCATCAACTCTTGTTGTAGTTTCAGAAAATTTAGCATCCAAATCACTTAAATCATCAGTAGTAGCTAAAGACCAGTCTTTGATTAACTGATCACTTTTAGCCTCCAAAAATGCATCAATTTTTTGAGAGAAAGCATCGGTGTTTAAAGCAGACATATCTATATCACTCAATTTAACTTTGATTCTTTTCCCCATGGACTGGGACTCTTTATCATCTTTTGATCCGTCTTCTTTAGTTAAATCATTATATCCTGAAGAGCCATTATTTAAAACTTTATTCATATGTGCATCAGCACTGGTAGGGACATATCCTTTTAATTTAACCATAGTATCCGGACTATTTAATAAATAATAATACACTAAAACTATTATTGCAATAATTAAAATTATTACAGCAACAACTTCCATAGCATCCATAGTCATCACCTATTTTTTCATTTTTTTAAGTTTATCTTCTTTTTCTTCAATTTCAGCAAGCATTTTTTCTAATTTTCTTTGTTCGGTTTCAGCTTCCAATCTAGCCAATCTTTCGTTAATTTCAGAATGAAGGAACCCGACACGACTTCTTGCTTCAGTTGTAGACTGTCTGATTTCAGAAAGACGATCTTGTTGTTCTTGAGGTAATGGAATAGGATTGTCCATTAATCTTTTAGATTCAATGTATTTCTACACCATAGACATTTTTTTAAGTTCAATTTCTTTTTCAAGTATTAAAATTGAATTTTTAGCTTTCGCAACATTTTTCCATTGGAAAACAATGATAATGAGTACGATTGCAACAATAACCAAAACAATTAATAAAAACATTTGATTAGGTATTGTAGGGATATCCATTTTTTAACCTCCAATTAATATATAATGTATACTAATATAATATTATATAAACTTTATCAATTAAATATTTAATTGAGTAACAGGAGAAGGTAAAAATTTATGATAGAATCTTATATTGAATCAGGTAAAATTGCTTCAAGAATTCGCAATGAAGCTTCAGAAATGATTAAAGAAGGAACACTGGTTATTGATTTAGTGGAATATGTAGAAAGTGAGATTTTAAAATCAGGAGCCCAAATTGCATTTCCATGTAACGTGTCAATAAATGAAGTGGCCGCCCATTATACATCACCTGCAGGGGATAAAACCACTATACGGGCGGGAGATATGGTTAAACTGGACTTGGGTGCTATGATTGACGGATACATTGCCGATACTGCAATAACCATTATTGCCGGAGGAAATATTGATGAAAACTACACTCAGGACGAAATCAACCTGCACGAAGAAATTGTAGAGGCATCAGCGGCAGGTCTTGAAGCTGCAATTGCAACTGCAAGGGCAGGAGTTGAAGTTTCTAAAATAGGTGCCTCTGTAAGAGAAGCAATAGCAGAATATAAGTTAAATCCGATTTTTAACCTGACAGGACATAGTCTTGAGCAGAACAACCTTCATGCAGGTATTTCAATACCTAACTATGACAATCATGATCACTATGTTTTAGAAGAGGGGCAGGCCATTGCAATTGAGCCTTTTGCAACAAACGGCGAAGGTACCGTGAACGATGCACCGGGACACTACATATTCTCATACATGGCAAATAAACCTTTTAGAATGAGAAGTACTCAGAGAATTTTAAAGTATATCCAACACAATAATGCATATGTTCCGTTTTCCGGCAGATGGATTACTGATGAGTTTGGTGAGCGAAAAGGTTCAATAGCTCTTAAACAGTTATCTGAAGCCATGGCAATTTATCCGTATGCTCCGTTGCGTGAAAAACAGGGCTGCTTTGTAAGTCAAAAGGAACACACAGTAATAATAGAAAAAGAAGGATGTACAATTACAACCATTTAAAATGAAGAGGATTTTATAAACCTCTTCTATTATTTAAATATGGTATTTTGTGTATGTTAGTGTTGCCTTATCCTTTTTGTATAAAACAACGAGTTTATATTTGCCTATATTCTTAGGAGTCTTAAGGTTAAAGGTTGCAATTCCTTTTTTGTTAGTTTTAGCTTTATATACTTTTTTGTTGAATTTAACTGAAATCTTTTTGTTTTTCTTATTTTTCCCCAAGAATTTAACTTTGAATTTTATTGTAGGCTTCACATGTTTGTTTTTAAAGGAAGTTAGAGGATTTAAAACCTGTTTTACATATAGTGTGTTGGTAACAAGATAATCCTTATACTTGACGCCGATCTGGTATAAACCCGGGTTGGAAGTAATCTTTAAAGTGGCAAAACCCTTCTTGTCTGTTTTTTTAGTATAAGTTTTCTTGCCTATTGCAAAAGTAACTTTCTCACCCGCTTTTAGAGGATTTCCATTGTCATCAAATACTCTGACTTTATATGTATTTCCACCATCATAATACATATTTATATTCTTTGCTCCTGTTATAACATCAAATACATTAATATATGCCGAATCGATTACATATGTTTCAGGGTTGAATGCTGAAATTTTATGATTACCCTTGTTCATCAAAACCGTCAGCAAAGCCAGGCCGTTTGAATCTGTTTGAACTTTATAATCAGAATAATCATCAACTTCAAAAATAACGGGAGTGTCTTTCAATGGCTGACCGTATATGTCATAAAAAGAAGCAGAATACTGTATTGCACCATTATATCTTTTAGTAACCTTACCCATTACAATAGTTTTAACCTCACCGGTACCGGAATCATCACTGGTAGATACCAAATCCGGTGAATCCGTGCTCAATTCATTCTGCGGAGTGTCATCGGTTTCCAGTACATTATCATCAGCATTGGCTGAAGACTGTGTCAAGTTATCCTCAACTGCAAATGTGAAGTTTAATGATAGGAGGAATACTACCGCAATAACAAGAATAACTAATCTGTTAGTTTTCATTAATTATCACCTCATTATGTTAAGTATCTAACAAAAATAGTATTTATATATTAAGATGTAATTTTAAAATGAGGTTTAAAAAAAAGGAAAGAAGTGGAATTAGTATTCCACAGGAAGTGGTAATCCCATTTTTGCTCTTCTTTCACGTTCTTTGCCGTTTTTGTCTTTTTTACCTTTTGCTAATTTTTCAAGTAATCCAAGTCCTGGTTTTACATCGTCCATAGGTTTGGTTTCGATTAAACCAGCGTCAACGGCAGCTTTGAATACGGTCTCACCAGCATCGGTTCTGGTTAAAACAGTGGACCATCCGTCAGGAGATCCTACAGAACCGGTGGATAGGTCAGCCCATTCACATACGTAGTCCATACAAATGTTACATCCGGCTTGTTCATATCCGTGGGTTTCTTTGATTGCTAAACCTGAGTCTTCACCATCTTTGGTTAACCAGAATTTACCTTTACCAATGTCCATTTTAGTAGCTTCATCTAAGGAGTCAAATCCTAATTTTGCAGTTGCAAAAGTGTCAAGAGAAGCCATAGGGAAGTTTTCCATACAGTAGATACCGATGATTAATTTAATTTTATCAGCGACAAATCTAGCAAATGGATAAGCTTGTGCTTTTCTTAAACCTTGGGTTTGACATGGGGTTGATACAACACCAACTTTTTCTAAACCATATTGACGGGTAGC
>CACYBU010000133.1 GCA_902772665.1 uncultured Methanobrevibacter sp.
ATAAATTTACATTTTTTAATATGAAAAATTGTATCAACATCAAAAATATTTACAGTTATAAAAATCAATGATTTTTACCTACTAACAAAATTCTATATAAATTTATATACTACAATTACATAATTAATAGAATATATGAGGTATATTACAAAAACAGATTTATTGATTGTTGCATATAACTCTGCTGTTTTAATGATTGGGATTGGATTAATGTGTCTAGTGCCATTAATTTTTGATTTGATATATTTTGAATTCGATATAATCAGTTTTGTTATTCCAGCAATTATTTCAATAACATTAGGGTTCTTTTTACGTGCTTATTTTGAAAATAAATCTAAAAAGAAAATACGTCTTAAACATGGGATGATGATTTCCTCATTTGCCTGGTTATGGGCAAGTTTAATAGGCGGACTTGTTTTTACACTTTCAACAAACATTCCAATTCTTGACGGTGTTTTTGAAAGTGTGTCTGCCCTTACCGGCACAGGCATAACAATGTTTCAGGATGTTGAAATATTACCTCACAGCATACTATTTTTTAGAAGTTTGGAACAATGGATTGGCGGATTGGGAGTTGTTGTTATGGTCATTGGTGTTTTGACAAAACCCGGATCGGTATCCTCAAAACTTTACCAATCCGAAGCACGCGATGAACGTATAAAACCAAGTATAAAAACCACACTTAAAAAAACCTTAGAAATATATGTTATATATACAATTTTAGGATTTATATTATATTTAATAGCTGGAATGCCGATTTTTGATGCTCTTTGTAATACATTTCACATTATATCAACTGGTGGAATGAGTGTTAAAAATGCAAACATGGGCTATTATCATGATGATTTAATATATTTCATATCAATCATAATAATGATACTGGGTGCTACAAGCTTTTTAGTTCACTACAGAGTTATTAAAACACGAGGAAAATCATTACTGGAAGATTTGCAATTTAAAATAATATTGGCCGTAATAATCTGTGTAACAACAATGTTATATTTTGTTTCAAATATCCTTCCGATGGAACTGCTTTTTACAGTAGTATCTGCAATAACAACAACAGGTGCAAACATTGTTCCTTCAAACGTTATGGGAAGCTGGCCATCTTTTGTAATAATATGTATAATGTGTTTGATGTTAACTGGAGGATCAAATGGTTCAACAGTAGGGGCTATTAAATTAGTTCGAATGATAACATATTTTAAAGGAATATATCGCCATATTCGTGGAATACTATCGCCTGAAGGAAGAATTGTACCGGTAAAACTACATGGACACATAATTCCTGAAAAATCAATAAGCCAGGCCAGTAACTACATTACATTATATATGATGTTTATAATGTTTACATGGGCAATGTACTGCTTATTTGGTTATGATCCGTTTAAAAGTCTTTTTGTAGCAATGTCACTTCAAGGGAACAATGGATTAGACATAGGATTAATAAACCACACGTTAAACCCAGTTCTTAAGCTAATAAGTATATTCGATATGTGGATAGGAAGATTAGAAATATATCCTGTATTGATAATGTTGAGAGCCGGATTTGAAATTTTCAAAAGATAACATTTATATTATCAGAATGTTAAATATTAAATATCAAATTAAGAGGGAATAAAATTGTATGTAATAATTATGGGAGGAGGTCGTGTTGGACTTGCCCTTGCAAATTTATTAATAGAAGACGGATATGACATCACATTAATAGAAAGTGATGAAACATTAGGTAATGAAATAGCTGCAGAACTAGATGCGTTAGTTATATGTGGAAATGGTACAAATTCAAAATTGCTTGAAGAAACCAACATTGAAGATGCTGATTACTTTATTGCTACAACTGGAAACGATGAAGCTAATCTGCTGTCATGCATACTTGTTAGAAAATACAATGTGCCGAACATAATTGCCAGAGTAAGTAATCCCGACCATGAAGAAGCATTTATAGAAGTGGGAATAGATCAGGTAATAAGTCCTGAAATCACCGCTGCCGGACAGTTGCAACAATATGTAACAAGACCAAATGTTGCAAAACTAACAACGCTTGGTGAGGGAGATGCTGAAATATTAGAAATGACAATAACTAATGATAAAGTAATAGGTAAACGTTTTAAAGACATATCACCAACAAAAGATTATATTATAATCGCAACATATCAAAATGGAAAATTAGTAATCCCCCAACCCGACAATATTATAAGCCGCGGAGAAAAAGTTTCGATACTTGTTAAAAGAGGAACATATAAAAAAGTATCAAAAAAATTAGAGAAATGAAAATGACATGCGGAGATGCTGCGATCCACCCCCTATAACAATGGGGCCGTGTCCAGGGTATAAATTTTTAGGTTTTAACATGAATAATCTAAAAACACTCTCTTTCATATCATCATAATTACCGCCAATATCCATTCGACCAACGCCCCCACCAGCAAAAATCGTATCACCACAAATTAAATTTTCACCATCCCAAAGACAAATTCCACCTTTAGTATGGCCCGGCGTGTGAATAACCTTAAAATCACCTATTTCATCACCCTCAACAAGTTCAATATCAACTCTGGAATTATTTGGATTTTGAAAAGGGTTTAAATGAGTTCCTAATGTATCTTTTGCCTTAACTGAAATAGCATCACACTTATGAATAGCAATTTTAGCATTTGGAAATAAATAATTACCCCCAATATGGTCAAAATGACAATGCGTATTAACAATTAATTCAATATCATCACTATCAACATTATTTTCAGCTAACTTTGAAAATAAATACTCCTTATTTTGACCGGCACCAGTATCCACTAAAGTATTTCCATTAATTAAATAACAATTAGAATCTAAATTATAACCTTCTATAAAAATAATATCTGACATGATAAATATTTATATTGAAAAATACTATAAAAAATTTTTTATAAAAAAATAGTAATGGGGTCACAGGGATTTGAACCCCGATCCTGGGATTTCTCTTGCCTCAGTACTCCAATTGATCATCACAACGGATACTGTTCAGTTACGCGTATATTTCTTCAAAGACAACTGGAGTCCCAGATGATGCCAGGTTACACTATAACCCCA
>CACYBU010000134.1 GCA_902772665.1 uncultured Methanobrevibacter sp.
AAAACAAAGATATAACAATGTTATATTATTTTAAATTTTATTAACAAATTAATAACAAAAAAAGTTAAGTTTCTAGCAATGTGGTATTGAATGAAATTTTTTATTTCAAACCTGTTTTTAATAGTATTATAATCTTGTTTTTGATTATCTATCTTTCACCATAAAATATGGTAAATGTCTTCTGTTGACATTATTTCTGGTGGAATATTAGTTAGTAATCTTTCTATTTCACCAGATTCTAGTTCTACTGTTACTAATCGTAAATTGAAGTATGATTTTTCACGGTATTTTTCTTTGAATTCGGGATGTTTAAATCCTCGTAGTCGGGATGCATTTAATTTAATGTTAATGGGATTGTCACACTCTTTAATTCTATTTACTTCTGCTTTATAAAAAAATTCTTATTGATTCTTTGTACAAAATTGATGTTTAATTCACACATCGATGTCATTAATTCTAAATGATGCATAATCCTCTGTCCATTGTCAGTATGGAGTTTTTCTGAATCCAATGATGTCTCTTGAATTTTTGACATTGATTTTCATTAATTCACCTTCTGATTGTCTGAAATTTCCTAGTTCGGCATCGATTATATAGTCCATTAAGCAAGTCCATTAATGGCTGAAAATTTCGCTTCAGAAGGATTAGTATGACCTATATTTCCCTCATTTGACTTTGAAATCTTTTTTAAGTTTTTTGTTATAGTCAAATCTAATGGTCATGCGGTCAATTGCATATAAAGTAGTAACTTTTATAGGTTTTTATGAATACTCAAATTTTGATTGTATTTTACTTGATTTAAATATTCTTTATTCACTTCTTTTATAAAAAGTAGGGTCAATAAGTTCTCTTGTTTTACTGTAATTTCCTCTTGTTATTCTAGGATAAGAATTATCTTTGGATAAGAGGTGAAATGTATTAATATCATCTCATGGTTGTTGTTCTAGGTCTGAAAATTTGGAACCTGACATCCCTATCAAATGGCCAATCCCGAGTACGAGTGAATGCAGATTTCTTATTAACAAAATCTGATTTATTATCAGCAACAATGTCAATAGCAGTGTTAATTGAATTAATCATTGACCATCACTCCTATTATTATAATCTATAATTCCGATTTTTCTACAGTTTAAGGTACAAACTAATTTCTCCACAATGAAAATAGAAAAATTAATTAAATTCTTACAACAATATTCAATTGAGGGAAGGTTATTTTGTTTCATAGTATTATATATTCCCTCAACCCTTATATTAAGTTTTCTATCACCTTTAATCTTCAAATAAAAAACACATGTTTGCAATTCACTTCTAGAAAATGATCATGATCATTTTCAGCGATACAAAATTCTTTAAAAGTATTCTATGAATAATCAAAGGAACGCCCAATATTTATAACTGTGTTATAATTTGACCCTCTAATTATTGAACTTATCTTTAAAATGCTGTGAGGGAGTTGGGTAGGTGTTTATGGTTCGGGGAGGGTTAGTTGTTTGAAAGGTATGGTTTAAGTATACATTAAGTAGGTACCACTGTGGTGGTGAATGATTTGGGGAATCAAAGGCCAAAATTAAAAATTTTTCTTAAGTCACCGACATTGAACTGTTTTGCCATTTTATAAAAATTCCTTTAATTTTATCAAAATCCGAATCAAAAGAAATTATTTTAGTAACAGAATAATTTTGCAGTGTTTTTAAAATGGTACAATCACTGTAATTAATGGATTTTTAAACATTTCTCTTGCACTCACATAATTCTGCATTGTTAAATATTCAATTTCCACTTCGTCAAATAGAAACTTAAAAATATTGTCTAACTTCGGTTCATAATTAGGTATATTTTTTGTTGATTTTAAACTATTTAATACTTCAGTTAATACAGTATTATTAATTAAAATTTTTTCATTTTTAATAACTTTACTTAATTCATGTGATTTAGTGTAATAGGGGTCTGACTTTATCATTAATCCAATGAGAAAGGTACTATCTAAAAATAACATCTTACATTACCTTTGATATTGACTTTTTTTAATTCAACTGCATTGGACTTATCAAACTCAAATATGCCGTCAATTTTAGAAAGTCCATTACCTTCGGGTTTATCATAAGATAATATTTTTTCAATTTCAGAAACTGATTTTATCGGTTTGTTACTTGGTTTTATTCTATGAATTGAATGTATGTCCATTGATTTTCGTTTTGATTTTGATCTTTTGGTATTTGGTAAATTATTAATACTATTTTTCATTCTCATAATTCTTGACATATTTTCAACTCTATATCTAATAATTTAGTTTTTTCCCAATTATTATATTAAATTATGGTTTTGTCCAAACTTATGGAGAAAAATTAGATACATTACTTCATACTCTTTCATCATATTATATACTTGTCCCAAATTGGTTTTTTTTATTGCTCTTTGAAATTTTTTTTACAACCGAAAATTAGAGGTGTAAATATGAAAAACAATGAGTTATTGAAAAACATATTTGTAACATACAACCATTCCCCTGCTACTCAGAGGGCATATATCTATGCCCTTAAGCAGTACTCAAACTATTTTGGCATGAATCTTCATGAGTTTTTAAGGGAAGCGGAAGATGAGGAAAAAAGGGGAATCAAATGGAAGCACATGAAAATCAAAACCAGACTTCTGGAATTCAGGCAGTACTATCTGAGCAACTATGCATTGAACACTACAAGGTCTGTTATGATGTGTGTCATTAAGTTCTATGACATTGAAATCTATTCCCCGCCGAAAATCAACTAGAAATCTATACGAAAACCGCAGCTGATTTATTACAGTGATTTGCCGGATAAGGAGATTATTCGTGAGGCGGTCAGTATTGCAACTCCGGATGAAGGTGGTGATACTTTTCATCTGCTCTAGCGATTGTGCTAGAGCCGAAACATTGAGCCTTAAAATACAGGATTATATTGATCCATTGTCCGAGTACCTGTCACGCAAGGATATGGACATCTTCGAGATAATCGATTTGATCGAGGATGACGATACTGTGGTTCCCACATTCAATATCCGCAGGAAAAAGCCCAACAAGTACTATACGATATACTGCAGTCCCGAAGCCGTCAAAGCGATAAATGGTCATATTTTATCCCGTACTGATAAATGTCACCAATGATTCAAAGCTCTTTAAGATGACTTTAAGTTATTTCTCGATTAATTTTCAAAAGATAAATGATGATTTGGGACTTGGTAAAGTGGGAAACTATAACTGTTTCAGAAGTCATATGATACGTAAATTTCACGCATCAGCGCTTTATAATGACGGCATGAGCCTTGTTGATGTTAACGATTTGCAGGTAAAATCCAAAAGCAGAACTGACCAGGCATACTTTATGATAATCCTTGAAGATCTGAAATATGAATACATCGAGCGCCTGCCGGCAGTAACCATAAGTACAGAAGTTAAAAAATTGCATGTCAAATCACCGGAATTTGTTAAAATCGAAAACGAGAAAAACGAACTTAAAAGTGAACTGGACAGGTTGGGGGCTGATATCATCAGTCTTAAAGGCATGATTGGGAAATAATCATTTTTCCCAAATCACATTTTAAAAACAGATTTATCTGCTAATCATAAAAATAAAAATATTCGGGCAATTTAATCTAATAAAAAGTTAAAATACTGCATATTATTAAATAAAAGAAATTATTGCATTAAAATGCCAGTATTAAACTCATTGAAAACAACAATTATTTATAATGAGAAACATAGTAAATGTACAAATTAAAGAGGTGATAAAATATGGCAAAACCTATTGGAGACACTCCAACATTATATGGTAAAGAAGCATCTGATTTTTTAAACAGAAT
>CACYBU010000135.1 GCA_902772665.1 uncultured Methanobrevibacter sp.
AGTGGCAGCAGGTCAGCATGAGGTTGACTTCAAATATGCAGACGCTTTAAAAACTGCTGATGCAGTTATAACATTCAAAAAAGCTGTTAAAGCAGTAGTCAATAACTTAGGATTCAAGGCAACATTCATGCCAAAACCATTCTTAGGAATTAACGGAAGCGGAATGCACTGTAATCAAAGCCTATTTAAAGACGGTGAAAATATCTTCTATGACCCTGATACTGAGACTCAAATATCACAGGAAGCTTTATACTTCATTGGAGGACTGTTAAAACACGCACCGGCGTTATCATCAATTTTATCCCCAACTGTCAACTCATACAAACGTTTAGTACCTGGTTATGAAGCACCATGTTACATAGCTTACGGTTTTAAAAACCGATCAACATTACTGAGAATTCCTGCATCCCGAGGATTAGGTACAAGAATCGAATGCAGATCCGCTGACCCTTCATGTAACCCATACCTTGCATTTGCAGTATTGCTTGAAGCAGGTTTAGACGGTATGGACAATAAAATCGACCCTGGCGAACCTACTGAAGAAAACTTATTTGCACTTTCCGAAGAGGAACTGATCGACAGAGGAATCAGCAACTTACCAACAAGCTTATGGGAAGCATATCATTCATTAGAAGAGGATGAAGTAATCAAAAACGCTTTAGGAGAAAAAGTATTCAATCAGTTCTACAACATCAAAAGAGCTGAATGGGACGCTTACAGAATACAGGTATTTGATTATGAAAGAGATGAATATCTGGACGTATAATATTCACATTATCTGAAATGCAATTTAGCAGCCGCAACGACTGCCATAAATAATTTTAAAATGGAGGTGATAAAAAGAGAATGACATTTTAAACTCATTTATTTTAAAATTTTAAATAATACTAATTATTAAGGCATATGGTATTAATTTTAGAAAGAAATATTGAAATTTGATATTAGGCATACGGTAATTTTAGGGAAAATATTATTTAGGCATATGGATGATATTGAAACAGAATGAAAAGATTTTAAAGTTTCAAACTTAAATTACCCCTATACGCCAATTATTTTTTTATTGGGAGGTAGAAAAAAATGTGTGGAATAGCAGGTGTAATATATAAAGATAAAAAAACTCACCCTGTAGGAGAATCATTAACATTAATGCTTGAATCACTGCAACACAGAGGTCCTGATTCAGCAGGTTATGCAATCTACGGGAGTTTAAATTATCCTGAAAATTATTATCAGTTAAACATTGAAGTGAAAAGAAAAAGAGGTGCATTAGATAATTTAAAATCACTTTTAACTCAGATAAGTCCAATTTTTGAAGAACAACTAATCAAATCTGTAGGGAACTCAGATGTATACAAATGCAAAATAGCATTAGATGAATACTCACTTTTACAGCCCTGCATACAAGAAATAGACGAACTGGAGAATATAAGAGTCATCAACGGTTCACATTCTTTTGAAATGATAAAAGATACCGGAAAAGTTAAGGACATTGCGGAACGATTCGACGTTGAAAACAGAATGGGAACACATGGAATTGGACATACTCGTTTTGCAACTGAAAGTGGTGTTGACCGTTACCATGCACACCCATATCAAAGTTACATCATACCTGACATAACAGTAGTTCATAATGGACAGATTACCAATTACTGGAAAATAAGAGACCCATTAGAGAGAAAAGGACATACGTTTGAATCATTTAACGATACAGAATGTATTGTTCATTATATGGCGGACAAACTTAACCAAGGATACAAATTGGAAGAAGCCCTTGATCAAGCAGTAATTGATCTTGACGGTCCGTTTTCAATACTGGTTGGAACACCTAACGGCATCGGTATTGCAAAAGACAAATTAGGTCTCAGACCGGGAGTAATGGTGGAAACTGATGAAATTTTCGCTATCGCTTCAGAGGAAATGGCACTGCATGATGTTACAGATTCTAATCAAATAGAACAAATTGCTCCCGGAGAAACAAGAGCTTACACCATATAAAGGAGTTTTATCTATGAAAAAATACATTATTGATGCTAAAAATATGGATGAAAAAGAATTGAACCGTGCCATAAAAGAACATGCTGTAGATTATGATAAACTCATCATAGATAATCCCGAATCCAAACACAATATCACTGCAGGTTTAATTGAAGATGTGAGTATTGAAATCAATGGTTCTGCAGGTTATTTTGTCGGAACAATGGTAAACGGACCAAGAATACACATTAAAGGAAATGCAGGATGGTTTGCCGGAGACAACATGACCAAAGGAGAATTAATCATTGAAGGTACGGCAGGAGACGGTGCAGGACAGGGAATTTATGGTGGAACCGTAATAGTGAAAGGAAATACTGGTTCAAGAACCGGAGAAATCATGAAAGGCGGTACCGTAATAATCGGCGGAAATAGCGGATACATGACAGGACTGTTAATGATGGGAGGTAAACTCATAATACTTGGGGACGTGACCGACGATGTTGGTGAATCCATTATGAGAGGAACCATATACGTTCTCGGAGACGTTAAAAGTTTAGGGAAAAACGCCATTATGAAAGAAATCACCCCTGAAGATCAAAATGAACTGAAAGAAATTTTAACCGAATACGATTTTGAACTGACCGATACGGATTATGGAAATTTTAAAAAAATCGTCAATATACAATAGGAGCTAAAAAAAATGAGCGAAAATAGAATAGCCATGGTTGGAACACCATGTGAAATTATGGCTGCATCCAAACTGCAACACTATACAGATAGCCCTATTGATGTTAAACTGGGCTTATTTTGTATGGAGAATTTTTCTTATAAATACTTTGAAAATCTCTTAAAAGAGTACGATTTAAAGATGGACGACATTGAAAAATTCCAGATTGATAAAGGATTTGTATTTTTATTACTGAAAACCAAAGAAACCGTGAAAATACCTTTATCAATAGCTAAAAGAATAATCAGGAAAAACTGTAACATATGCGTTGAACTAACATCCGAAACATCCGACATTTCAATAGGTTCAATCGGATCATCTGACGGCTGGTCAACACTGATAATAAGAACCAAAAAAGGTGAAGAAATTGTTAACGGAGCAATAGAACAGGAATTCATTGAATCCAAAGAGTTTACAGAATCACAATTCAATCTGTTGAGCAAACTTGCAGGAAATAAAATAAACAAAAATCTGGAACATATAGAAAGAAGAGAATTCCTGGCAAGACCTGTGCTTTATCAAAGGGACAAGTCAGACGATTCCATCCTCGGAGAAATTACAGATTCAAATTTTTCAGATTTAAAATCAAACGTTATTGATGTAGGAGCATGTGTGCTGTGCGGAGCATGCGAATATGTATGTCCATATGATTTAATAACAATTGACGATACAAAACCGAATATGAAAGGAGAGTGTCCTCATGACTGCCATGCATGCTTTACAGTTTGTCCAAGAACTTTTATTCCTCAAAATCTGCGAAATGACAATTCAAAAGTAATTGGCGATTATATAAACGTATTGTCAGTTAAATCCTTAAAACACAGCCAGGGTCAGGATGGATCTATCGTTACAACATTACTGGACTATCTGTTAACCAACAAAATTGTAACAGAAGCACTAATCGTTGACAAACAGGACCATCTTGCCTGGAAACCATATGCAAAACTAACAAAAGATATTGATGAGGTCGTTAAATCCGGAGGAACAAAATACTCTGTCTGTCCAGTATTCAAACCATTGAGAAATATAAAAGAGGAGGTGGATTAAATGTCATTCACTGTTGAAAGGAAAATCGAGATATGCAAACAGAACAATGACAGACCGGGTTGCTGCTGGTATTTATGTGACAACCCTAAAAAGTCAGCATGTAAAAACTGTTACAGCTGTTATTCAAACTGTCCTCACAACGTATATGAAGTAATCAATGACGAACCACTACCTATACATCAGGAAAACTGTGTGGGATGTAAAATCTGCGAAGAGATGTGTCCGACACATGCAATATATGTCAGACCCCTTGTTGATGAAGGCAGAGGAGTATGGTCAAACTCAACAATGGTAGAGATTAAACGTAAAAGTCAGACAGGTTCATATAAAGTACGTGGTTGTGGATTGACCCGTAAAATACCTACATTTGATGATTTAAGTATATTACCTGCGCAGGTGTCAAGACCTCCGATAGATTCCTACAGGGAAACCTGCAAAACTTCAGTAGTTCTTGGAGACAGATTTGCAGAAAATCCAATTGAAATCGATACTCCAATTATGATAGGAGCAATGTCCTTTGGTGCATTAAGCAAAGAGGCAAAAATAGCATTGGCTATTGGAAGCAGCAAAGTAGGTACAATCACAAACACTGGTGAAGGAGGAATGCTTCCCGAAGAAAGACATTATGCAAATAAACTTATTGCACAGTATGCATCAGGCCGTTTTGGAGTTTCAGCCAGCTATCTGAACAATGCAGAAGCGGTTGAAATAAAAATAGGTCAAGGCGCAAAATCCGGTATGGGAGGACATTTACTTGCCCATAAGGTAACAGCAGAAGTTGCAAGGGTCAGAAATATTCCCGAAGGAACATCAGCTTTAAGTCCCGCCAGACACATGGATATTGTCGGGCCGGAGGATTTAGGTATGAAAATCAATCAGTTAAGGGAAATTACTGACTGGAAAATACCTATCATCGTGAAATTCGCATCAGGAAGAGTGGAACAGGACGTAAAAATCGCAGCAAAAGCCGGTGCAGATATAATCGTCGTTGATGGTATGCAGGGAGGAACCGGTGCTGGACCGGAAGTAGTTACGGAGCATGCAGGCATTCCCACAATAGAAGCAATAGTAAAAGCCGATGACGCTCTCAAAGAAATAAACTTAAGAAGCGAGGTGAGTCTTGTAGCAGCCGGAGGAATACGATCCGGAGCTGACGTGGCAAAAGCAATAGCTTTAGGTGCTGATGCAGTATATATCGCTACATCAGCACTGATTTCAATAGGATGTAAGGTTTGTCAGTCATGTTCTGAAGGCATTTGTCCTAAAGGAATTGCAACACAGGAAAGAGTGCTTAGAAGAAGACTGGATCCTATAAGAAAAGGCCAGCAGGTTGCAAATTATATAGAAGCAATGACTCAGGAAGTAACATCCCTAACCCAACAGGCAGGAAATACGGATATAGAAAACCTTGAACGTGAAGACCTGGTTGCATTAACTATAGAAGCTTCACAGTTAACCGGAGTACCTATGGTGAGTAAACAATATTAAAAGTGAAAATAAATACTAGGAGACATTATTATGGCCGCATTCGATAGAATTAAATCAGGAATCCCCGGGCTTGACAAAGCCTTAGACAATATTCGTTTAGGAGACAATGTAGTATGGAATGTCACAAATCTAAATGAATTTTCATACTTTGTCAATCCTTATGTCAAACAGGCAAAAGAAGACAAGCGAAACTTGATATATATCCGGTTTGCAAATCATGCCCCATTAATTGAAATGAGTGAAGAAGATTTCAAATTACTTGAAATTGAGCAGAACAATCCCAACAGAGATTTTTGCATGATAGAACGTGACGGAATCAAGATATATCAGGTAAACCCATATAATCAGTTTGAAACATTTACCCTGGAAGTTCGAAGAATAATAGAAAAGGAAGGTTATGACGCATTTTATGTTTTTGACTGTTTAAGTGACCTTCAAGCAGTCTGGTCAACAGATTTGATGATGGGTAATTTTTTCAAGGTTACATGTCCGTTTTTATTTAAACTGGATACAGTAGCATATTTCCCAATCATTCGTGGAAGACATTCATATGACGCCATAGCCAAGATTCGTGAAACCACACAACTGTTTTTAAACGTGTACTCAAATTCACCTGAAGAGGTTTACGTTTCACCTTTGAAGGTATGGAACAGATATTCTCAGACTATGTTTTTAGGACATAAATTCAACCCCCAGACAGGTTTTGTTAAAGTCCTTCAGGACGGTCAGGAAGTAAGCAAATACTACAAAACCATCAATTCAGATAAATATAAAGATGGCAGGACTCTGGACAGCTGGGAGAGATATATGCTTCAAGTCAGAATGAAGTATGAAGAAGGCAAAAATATCGACGATGAGTGCGATAAGATTTGTGAGCTGATGATGACAAAAGACAATAAAATGCTTTCTAAAATTAAGGAATACTTTACCTTTGAAGATTATATCACAATTTATGACCGCCGTGTTGGCACCGGACTGGTAGGAGGCAAATCCTGCGGAATGCTTCTTGCAAGAAAAATAATTGAAAAAAACTGCCCGAAAATATATGACAATTTCGAACCCGACGATTCATTCTATATCGGTTCAGATTTATTCTACACATACATCGTTTCAAATGACCTGTGGGACATCCGGGTAAAACAGAGAACCCCCGAAGGATATTATAAATACGGCAAGAAACTGGAGGAAGGCCTTAAGAGAGGTACTTTTTCTGAAGAAATCAAAAAGGGCTTCATACATATACTGGATTACTTCGGACAGAACCCTATTATTGTTCGCTCAAGCAGTTTTCTTGAAGACGGATACGGCAATGCATTTGCCGGAAAATACGAATCCGTATTCTGCGTCAACAGAGGCAGTCTAGAAGAACGTTTAGAGGCTTTTGAAGAAGCTGTGAAAGTAGTATATGCAAGTACAATGAATATCTCCGCTCTGGAATACAGAAAACTGAACAATCTAGATGACACCGATGAACAGATGGCACTTCTTGTCCAGAGGGTTTCAGGATCATATTATGAAGATTATTTCTTCCCAACCGCCGCAGGAGTAGGATTTTCATACAGCCCATATTCCCCACTTCCAGATATGGACAACACCAAAGGAATGTTGAGACTGGTAATGGGTCTTGGTACAAAAGCAGTTGACAGGACAAAAAAAGACTATCCACGAATCATCAATCTCGACAAACCTGAAGTGACCCTTATGAAGGACATAAAAGAAAAACACAGATATTCACAGCATTATCTTGATGTTATTGATTTGAAAAATAACTGTCTGCACGATATTCCTATTGACGAAGGTTTGGACATAATTCCAAAATATGCGAAGAAAATTTTGGTCGAACATGACCGTGAAGCTGAAAGGATGTTTCGTGACCGTGGGCAACGCCGTGAAATCATGTTTGTCAACTGTGAAGGGATTGTGAAAAATCAGGATTTCATAAGTGAAATAAAAGAAATTCTAAAAACACTTGAAACCGCTTATGAGTATCCAGTTGATATTGAATACACCGTAAACGTTGGAGAGGACAATTCATTTAATATAAACCTACTGCAATGTCGCCCTCTTCAGGTTTCAACAAATAATGAAGCTATTGAAATGCCTGAAGACAAAAATGTTTTCTTCCACATCAAAGAATCCTCAATGGGAATGTCACGAAAAAACAAGATAGACACAATATGTTATGTGGATCCCCATAAATATTACGAATACCCATATGCCCAGAAAAGTTCAATATCCAGAGTAATCAGTGACGTGAATACATATTGCAAGAATAATGATAAAACCTCCATTTTAATTGTTCCAGGAAGAATCGGAACTTCTTCCCCAGAATTAGGCATTCCAGTAGTATTTGCCGATATCAGCCATTTTTCCGCAATTCTCGAGGAGGCTTATAGTGAAGTCGGTTATATGCCCGAACTATCTTTCGGAAGCCATATGTTCCAGGATTTGGTGGAAGCAGGAATATACTATGGAGCGTTATTTGAAAATGATAAAAAACTTGAATTCAACAAGGACATGCTCTTTGATTACTCGAATATCCTAAAGGACATAAATCCAAATCTAAATGAGGAAATCTATGATATGATTCAAGTTATAGACTTTGACAATAACCAAGCAGAGTTATACCATGACATGAACAAAGACGAAACACTATGTATCTTCAAATAAAACAAATACATAATGGAAAATATTTTCATTATATTTAGGGCGGAAGGGTGGGACATATGCCTTTTTTATTTGTAAATAACTCTTTTTACACAAAAAAGATTTTTCAAATAAAAATAACTGTATGACAAAATTTCAATGTGATTAATAACCCTATTTTGAGTTTGTAGGGTTATTATCACATATTTTTAATAATAACATTTCTACTTTTAACAATTGAATAATTATGATGAAAAATATATGCAACTCGAAAATCTGTCGCTTATCTGATTCAATTTAACTTAATGTCAACCACCACCAACAAGAAAATATATACCTAACAATGAACAAAATTATAATAACAGTATTTGAAATATGTCAAAATTATGGAAAAATGAGGAATGATAATATAAATATAAATAGAAAAAAATCATTAATTCGCTCCAATGAACTTGATAAGATAGCTATTGGCGATATTGAAAACAAATCACAAGTCCGAGTGGGTTTTAGTGAATTTTCTAAAAAAATATATGCAAATACTAAAAATAAGATTTTAGAAGAATTAAATTCAACTGAAAACGACTGGAATAATCCTAAATGGCAAATGAAAAATCGCATCACGACCGCTGATGAAATTTCAAAATATACCGACATCAGTAAAGAAGACTACATAAATATAGAAAAGGTAAGTGAAAAATACAGATTTGCAATAACCCCATATTATTTTTCATTGATTGACTTTAACAATACGAATTGTCCAGTAAAACTACAGTCATTTCCCGACATTAAAGAATTGGATGAAAACGGAAAGTTAGACCCAATGAACGAGGAACAGTCAAATCCTTCCGGAAGAATAACCCGAAGATATCCTAATAAATCAATTATCAACGTTACCAACGCCTGTCCCATGTATTGCAGACACTGCCAGCGTCGCAGATTAATCGGCAAGTTTGACAAACACACACCCCAAGGAGATATTGCCGAATCAATTGAATTTATAAAAAATAACCCTACAATAAGAGAAGTACTGGTTACGGGCGGAGATGCATTATTGCTATCAAATAATCAATTGGAAAACATATTTTATGAATTATCCAAGATAAACCATGTTGAAGTGATAAGAGTAGGTACAAGAGTATTGGCAACACTTCCATTTAGAATAGATAGTGAACTTGCCATTTTGCTTAGAAAATATAAAGTGAACGTCTCAACACAGTTTAATCATGCCTGTGAGATTACTCCCGAAGCAGTCAGGGCAATTGATATGTTAGTCGACAATGGAATACTCATCAGAAACCAGATGGTATTATTGCATAATGTTAATGATGACAAATACTGTATTCAAAAAACCAATGAAGAATTGCAGAAATATAGGGTGATTCCGTATTATCTGTTCCATCCAAAAGAAGTGAAAGGCATCAAACACTTCAATGTTGATATTTCCAAAGGTTTAGAAATTATGAAGCATCTGGAAGGCAGAACAAGCGGTATGTGCAAACCAACATATGTATATAATTCACCGGGAGGGCTCGGTAAAATACCTCTGGTGCCAATGCAGAATATTGAATGTGAAGATGACTGCTACAGATTAACAACCTGGGAAAATAAAACTGTCAGGCAAAGGTTCAAATAATTTTAAATGAAACTGAACATAATATGAAAACCCAAACTGCTTAAAACAAAGATTGATTGAGAATATTATCTAAAAATACAAACTCTTAACTTGACAACATCAATTTATGAATTAATAGTCCATTCGACATCTAACTATATAAGACTTTAACATCCCCACATTATCCATAACAACTTGCTTTTGAAACTCAAACATATATATCATAGTTTAAAATAACATTTGATTTTCAAAAAGGTTGTCATTAATGTAAACTTCACTTCCTTAAAAGTAGCATTAGAAATTTACTTTTGATTTAATTGACCTTGAAATTGATTATTCTATAGGTAGCAGTGATGTTCCTATTTTGTGAGGCTAACTAAAAAAAAAAAAATAAAATACTAAAAAAGAGAAAAAGTATACTGAACACTAAATATCAATTAAAACAGCCCACACAATACCTATTATTGAAAAACAATGAATAAAATAACAGAAAAATAAAAGTATACCCAACTGTCCAATTCATCCACGACTTAAAGAATTCGTGGTATTCTTGGATAGTTAAGATAAAATATAGATATGAATAGCTTCCAATTAGACCCATAACATCAACACCATTACTGTCTACCCATATCTGAAAAAAATAAACATCAAAGAATCAAAAATACCCTGATTAATCAGATTTTGTTTTTCGTTTTATATTTCTGTTGTTCACCAGTTGGAATTCATCCATGTTATCCATGCTACTCACTATCAAGAGTAGTATCCATTCACAGTTAAATTTTTTGCTCCTCATTGCGTTCCTG
This sequence comes from uncultured Methanobrevibacter sp., assembly GCA_902772665.1. GTDB lineage: Archaea > Methanobacteriota > Methanobacteria > Methanobacteriales > Methanobacteriaceae > Methanocatella. The sequence goes on from CACYBU010000135.1 coordinate 10,298, forward strand.
CTGTCTTTCGACTACCATGGCTTTAGCTTTTTCCAACATCCTCTACCCACCTACTGAATTAGGCGTCATTCACAATCAGCTTACTCCACCAAAAATGAGTTTGACCCACAATTATAATACTTAATAAAATTTTTGTAGTGCTTGATTGTTAATGTTGGAAAATTTGAAGTGATGATAGTAT
>CACYBU010000136.1 GCA_902772665.1 uncultured Methanobrevibacter sp.
CGCATCTGCTGTCGGTTCTGTTATGTATGGAGGACTTGACCTGAATTCCGGTGCATAATATACAATTTCATCAATGTTATCGATAATCTGATTCATTAACGCTGATGATTTATCATCAAACCCTGGTGCAAAAACAAAATGGGTTATCTTATAATCCCCCGGACCCTGCGGACCACGGTTTGAATGGATATCCAGGAACAGATTATATTTTTTATTTATAATATCATCCTTAATGAATTCCTGAGCCAGCAACTGTCCTTCCAGGCGTCCTTCAGTTTGTGAAGTCTTATCAGTGACATTGATATTATACAGATAATAACAATATTTTAAATCCTCTTTAGATGTTAACTGTTCAAACAGTGCCCTGTGAGATTTGCTTTCAAGAGGATGCATTCCTATTACATATGCTATTTTAACTTTAGAATCTTTATCTCCAAAAGGACCGTGCAGATGCACACTACCTAACTCATTTTCACCAACAATACTGGATTCGTATTCAGCCGAATCAACCTGAGCCAATTCAGTTGGACCTTCAGGATAAATCATTTTAATCAAAAAAATAAGAAAGATAGACTAGATATGATTAATCTAGTCTTGGGAAGGTGATCTTTCACCTAATTCCTTGTTCAGTTCATAAATCAATCTGTTATCGCCATCAGCCAATTTGATTTTAGCGACCAATTCCATTGCGTTTTCTTCTTCTTCAACCTGTTCTTCAACAAACCATTGAAGGAAGTTGTTTGTAGCATGGTCTTTTTCTTCAATAGCCAAGTCAACTAAATCATCAATAAGACCGGATACTTTCTTTTCATGTTCAAGTACATGTTCAAATGCTGCAACCGGAGAATCCCATTCAGTCTGAGGTCCTTCAATTTCAGTTAAAGTTACTGAAGCTCCTCTTCTGATAATGTAATCATAGAATTTCATTCCATGTTCCAGTTCTTCGTTTGCCTGTACTCTCATCCAGTTAGCAAATCCAGCTAAGTCTTCGTCTTCAAAGTAAGCTGCCATGGATAAGTATAAATATCCTGAATAGATTTCAGCATTCAATTGTCCATTTAAAGCTTTTTCCATTTTTTCAGATACCATTAAATATCACCAGTATAAACTTTGTATTTGATTTCTTATATAGTTAATTTAAATTTCATCTCCCACTAAAAAATCAATGATATTTAAATGCTTTACACCTTTTTGTGAAAGATCAAATCTATCAGCAGATATCACATAAGTTTCATATTTATCAGGAATTCTGAAAAAAGGAGCAAATTCTCTTTCAATAGTTTGTTCAGAAGATAAAAGATACGAAACTTGAATATAAACATATTTTCCAGATTTTTCACATACAAAATCTATTTCTTGAGATTCCTTGGTTTTATCACCATAATCCAATTTTCCTACATTGACCGCATATCCTCTCCTTAAAAGTTCAATATATACGATATTTTCAATTGTCATTGTTATCCATGCAGAATTATTTTCTATCAGTGCATGATGAAATCCATGATCTGTCAGATAATATTTTTCATAGATTTTTAATATCTTTTTTCCTTTAAAATCATATCTTGAACATTTTGAGATGAAATATGATTGTTGGAGATATTCATTATATTTCAGCAGAGTATTCTGTGTCGTATAAACATTATTGCTTTTTAAATAATTTTTAATTTTTGTGGAAGAATATGTTTGACCAATAGAGTTCATCATATACTGCGAATATCTTTTTAACAAATCAATGTTATTAATTTTATATCTTGACAATACATCTTTAAGCAAAATGGAATTATAAATATCGATTAAAGCAGATTTTATTGAATCATCCTTTTTTAATGGTAAAATACTGGGCATTCCACCATAATTAACATAATAATCTTCAAATAATGAGTTAATTGATTCTTCTGATAATTCAAGTCCTTCAATTTCATGTTTATATTTTAAAACTTCTTTAAAAGAAAATGGATATACATTAATTAAAATATATCTTCCCCCAAGATGAGTTGCTAACTCTCCAGATAGTAAATTAGAATTAGATCCAGAAATATAAATATCACAATCAAAATCAACTCGATATCCATTAATAGATTTCTCCCATTGATTAACCTGCTGGATTTCATCAAAAAATAAATACAATTTACCTTCAATATTTTTTGCTTTATCAAAAACAATTTTATTTAACTCTTCAGAACTTTCAACTGAATTATACTGGGAGGATTCCAATGATATGAAAATGATATTTTCTGAAGGAATACCCATATTTTTTAATTCATCAATCCAACTATGCAATAAACTGGTTTTTCCAGAACGTCGAATGCCTAAAAATACTTTAACAAAATCTGTGTCTTTAAATTCCTCTAATTTTTCCAAATATGTTTCTCTTTTAATTTCATTTTTTATCATAATTCCACCCCATCTACATATATTTTTAACCAAACATAATAAAAACATTATGCCCACACAAATAACAAATTCCAAAAAACAAAAAACATTATGCCCACACAAATAACAAATTCCAAAAAACAAAAAACATTATGCCCACACAAATAACAATTTTCATACCCAATACATTAATTACTTCTACAAACAATTGAACTTAAAATCAATAAGAGGTACCAAAAAGAGCATTTTCAATGAATTTCAAGTCACAATACCAATTATTTGAACACAAAACGATAATTATAAAAAATATTCAAACAAAATTATTAATTATGATTGAAGAATCCCTCTATGAAAACTACCAAATCGATTTTAGCGATGAAATTACACCGGATAATAATGATTACTTATTTGTTTTTAATGAAGACAGGCAGTTATATTTAGATGATAATACAAAATTACCCGAATCATTGGATAATTTTGATGTTAACTTTTGTCTGTTTATTGGAATTTATAAAGGATGTAAGGCTTTTTCCGTAAATGTCAATAGTGTCGAAACATTCTATGATTTAAGGGAAGTTTATGAAATCAACCACGACTTATACCATATTGCAGGAAAAGCCGTTTTGGTTAACGACTGGTACCTTTCACACAGGTTCTGCGGAAGATGCGGGACACCAACCCTATTAGATAAAAAGGACATGATGTTGAAATGCCCATCATGCGGTCAGAATCATTATCCGCGTATCGCCCCTGCAATTATCGTGACCATCAGAAAGGATGATCAACTGCTAATGGCACAGCACAGCTACCATGATACAATCAGATATGCTTTAATAGCAGGATTTGTGGAACCCGGTGAAAGTGTTGAAGAGGCCGTGCACAGAGAAGTTATGGAAGAAGTTGGAATTAAAATTAAAAATCTTGAATATATGAAAAGCCAAACCTGGCCATTTCCAAATTCACTGATGTTGGCATTTAAAGCTGAATATGACTCCGGAGACATTAAAGTGGACGGTGATGAAATTGTTAAGGCAAAATGGTTTGGAAAAGATGAAATAATCAGATACCCTTCAGATATCAGTATTTCAGACTGGCTGATACAGGAATTCATAGATTCAACATTCTAAAATCATCAAAAAAAGATTGTTTTGACAATTTAACATACCTTGTAAGAATTCTCCTGCTTTTTTAAACCGGAGAGGTTCAACCTATATTTTTAGACAATCGGTTAATGTTATTTAAGGCAATTACTCCTGCCTTTAATTTCAAAAGTCCCTCATTCAACAATTCTTTTGGACATGCTATGTTCATCCTCAAAAAGTCATCACCATTTTCACCAAAATCCGCTCCTGCTGATAAAAACAGTCCCTGATTTTCCCTTAAAAATTCAGATAACATTTTTGATGGAGTGTGTAAAGCAGAACAGTCAAGCCACAAAAGATAGGTTGCATCACTCTCAACAAGTTTAACAACCGGCAGTTCGGTTTCGAGAAACTGTCTGACAGTCTGTTTATTTTCATATATGACTTCATTCAACTCACATAACCATTCTTCGCATTGACTGTAAGCTGCAATTACTGCAGATGCTGCAAAAACATTGCAGGAATCCGAATTATCAATGTGCATTTGATTTCTGATTTTATCAAGCAATTCCTTATTTTTGGAGTGGACAACTGAGCTTTGAAATCCTGCAATGTTAAATGATTTTGAAGGAGACAGACATGTAACCACATTGTCAGATGCAATAAATGGATTATATTTTACACCGGGATTGGTTAAATCACAGTGAATCTCATCAGATATTAAGATTACGTCATGCTTTTTGCACAGCTCATTAATTCGGGTCAGTTCTTCACGTGACCAGATTTTTCCAATAGGATTGTGGGGATTGCAGAGAATCATCATTTTTGATTTCGACAGTTTCTCATCCAAATCATCGAAATCAATCTTATATTCTCCGTTTTCATAGATTAATTTGTTTTCCAAAACTTTACGGTTGTTATCTTCAATAACATGAAAAAACACATGATAAACCGGCGTTTGGATTAATATTTCATCCCCCTCATCACTCAGGCATCTTATCATTGAGGATATTGAAGGCATTACACCTATTGAATAAACCATGTCGTCACGGGACATTTTAAAATCATATTGCCTATCCCACCAGTTAATGTAAGCATCAAACAGCTCATCGGGGACTATTGTATAGCCGTAAATCTGATGATTTGCCCTTTTTAAGATTGCTTGCCTGATAGCTGGCGCCACCATAAAGTCCATGTCAGCCACCCACATCGGCAGGTCATCATCAAAAAAGTCCCATTTAAGGCAATCAGTTCCTCTGCGGTCAATCAGTCTATTGAAATCATGTTCAGTATTTTTCATAATGTATCCTCGATTCATCGAACTTGTCCATGAATTTGTTCTCCCATCCTTCAGCAGGATAGCCAACAGTTACAATTGAATAGGGTTTAAGATTGGTTATATCATCTATTCCTATTATTTCACCGATTGCAGTCATTCGCTCTTTTTCAGGTGCAACACCATTCCACAATGCACCTAAACCAAGATTAACTGCTTCAAGCAACATGTTTTCACAGGCGGCACCCATGTCCTGCTGCCAAACGGTCTTGTAAAATGCCCTTTCGATATTTGCAACCAAAACGATTGCAACTGGAGCGTTTGTTACACGGGGTTTGATTTCACCAATCCTGGCCAAGGTGTCCTTTTTCCTGACAACTACAAACTCCCACGGTTCAGCACCGAGCCTTGATCCAGGCGCCTGCATTCCGGCTTTCAGGATTTTTAATATATCCTCATCACTAACATCTTTTTCAGCATATTCACGGATGCTTCTCCTTGTATTAATAATTTCATCAAATTCAACCATATTAATAAATAACATCATGAACATATATAAATTAAATGGAGGTGACAAAAATGGAGGACACTAAAAGCATTGGATTATTCACAATCATTATCGGATTACTCTTTATTGCATTCCCAATGGTTTCAACTGAGATAATTTCAATCATTGTTGGTTTAAGTCTGCTGTTTTTCGGTATTTCATCAATTTTTAACGGGATAAATATTAGAAAACCTGAAAATACTACCTATTCAAATATATTCATCATTATAGGACTTATTGTAGCGATTTTCGGATTCCTATTCATATTCTATATTGATGCATTATCTTTTCTTATTGGAATACAGTTCTATCTTATCGGATTCATACTGATTATTTTGGGCATAACCGGACTGGTTTCAAGAATGAGCAGTATATCTGTATTTACATCAATATTAGTTCTGATAATGGGAATTGTAGCAATTGTTCTTGCGGCATTTGCAATGACCCAGCCGATATACCTCGCCATAATTATTGGTGCTGTTTTAATCATTGAAGGCATAGCATTACTTCTGTCTGACTAGAAAATCATCATTTAAACCATCATCATTTAGATTAACTCAAAAGCAATGTCAAATGCCTTTTTTAAATCAAAGTTTAACTGTTTTTCATTTTCATTTATGGTTTCAAGACCTTCAAGTGAAGTATTGAAGTATTGCCTTTGAGAAATATTTTCAAAGGAATATATCACAACCTCTCCATTCAACATCTTCAGCATGTCCTCTGACTGTTTAAGATGAGGATGTGCAGACTCTTCAAAATAGTCTTTCGAATAATTGATTGTGTAGAAAAGTTCAACGTTGACTTTGCCCTTAAAACTATTTCCCTTTATATGAAACAGGGCAGTAGATGGGCTTTTTGATTAATGTCTGATAATAACTGGTCGGTGCACTGAAAATATAGGAACATTAATAATAAGGTAATCTGATTTTAGAATCTCTTCAAAGGCCTCATTTCTCCAGTAGCATTTTCCCTCTTAACCTTCTGTGCAAATCAGACATGTCATGCATCCATGCAAGTCCAACTTGTACAAATCAATGTATTTAACTTCGCTTCCAAGATTCTGCACCTTTAAAAGCAACCTGTGCCACTTCAGCATTGATGTCTTTAGGTTCTGCATTAATCACAACCGTCTACCGGGACAACTCGGCTGCGATTTCAAAAGCCTTTTCCAAATCTTTTGGAAACTGTAAGACCCACTGCTTTTCTTTTTCTTCCTGTGAAAATCCTGCCATGTTAAATTTAGAATAATCACTGACCTGAATGGTATCACAAACAGGATAGGATACTATTTCACCGTTTAAAAATGAAAACAGATATTCGGTTGTTGCCAGATTGTCTTTCATGGACTGTTCGTAAAACTCAAGGGGAGCGTTCATGGTGTAAAAAATTCCGACGTTCACTTTACCTGTGAAATAGCTGGATCCGTCATCATAGGACATGACACAGAATATCAGTCTTTCAACCAATGCTCTGAATTCACTTGTAGGCTGGCCAAAATAGATTGGTGAGCCTATTAAAAGGCAATCTGCATCTAAAATTTTATCGACGACATCCTGAAGGTCATCTCTCCAGTAACATTTTCCTTTGGTTTTGTCTTTGAGTTTGCATGCAAGGCAACTCCTGCATCCTGTAAAAACCAGGTCGTATAAATTGAAATATTCTGTTTCAGCTCCCACTGACTCAGCACCTTTTTGAGCTGACTGCATTATCTCGGCAGTATTCCACTTTTTTCTAGGACTTGCATTAATCACTATTGTTTTCATAATATTACTTTATAATTAAAATGATATAATACATTAGCATATTTTTTCATCATTTTTTCTAAATTATTTATTATGTGTATAATTTGGTATTATTTAATTATTTTGTTTAGAAAACTTTAATTAATTCATTTTACAAATTATAATTCATGGCTAAAAAGGATTATGGTGCTGTCCACTATTTAAATTTAACCTTGAATTTGGGCTTATTTTAATGTGATTTTTACCGATATATTGGCAATACCATATGCATGTATTAAAATTCTATTATTTCGAAAATTCAACATAGTCATTATAATTATATTTAAGTTTAAGCAAATTTGTATTTATTGGTACAAAGCATTAAATGATTAATTGTTCTTTTAAGATTATTAATGTTTGTTTTTAGTAGAAAATGTCAATTATTTTCCAGTAAAAGGAAAAAAAAGTTTTTAGAATAAAAAACCACTTATTAATATCAAAATCCTGTGGGTTTTCAATTATTAATAATTGCCGTTGATAATCTTGTAAAATTAATCATTTATTAAAATACTATCATGTAATTAACTAAAAATGTTGATGGAGTGATTTAAGGGGGGAGGGAGTGAGTTTTGAAATGGGGATGATTATACTGGGAAAAAAATAATATTTATATTAATGTTACATTTAAGTGGTTTCTTATTTTTCTGAGGTTGAATACTATGGCTTCGAGTATTAAGTCTATTTCGACTTTGTGTCGTCCTCTTCTTTTGGATTGTTTGAATTCTTGTATTTCTTTTATTTCAGAGAATGCTCCTTCACTGTGTATGGCTCGTAGTTTGTATTTTAACTGTCCTTCTTTGGAAAGGAATTCTATTTTCCTTTCAAAGAAAAAAGGATTAAAAGGTTCATATAATATTCTATATTTATTATTTTTTGCACATTCTTTTTTAAAAGGACAATTAGGACACTCATTTGTTTTGAATCTTAATTTTAATTCACCATCTTTTTCTACGATTCCATCAACTTTTAATTTTTGATTATTGAAGCATGTGAACTCTAGTTTTATAGGATCAAAATGCATATTGCATATTGCAAATGGATCATCACTTTTTGTCCCGTTTGTTTTCATTGCATCGTTTCTATCTGGAATTATAGGAATTATTCCATGGGAATATGCATATTCTATTTGATCTAAACCATAATTATCCATTATCAGCTAATATATATTCTGGCACAATATTATAAGTATCAATTATGTAGTCAATTGCTAGTGTTAATTGATATCTGTCGGTTTTATCTTCAACTATTCTTTGCATGATA
>CACYBU010000137.1 GCA_902772665.1 uncultured Methanobrevibacter sp.
GACGGGACTTGAACCCGCGAAGGGACTGACCCACTAGGCCCTCAACCTAGCGCCTTTGACCGCTCGACCACCCCCGCATAAAACAAAAGTAGATATTAATGAATATATTTTTTAACTTATATAAAGTTAACTATCTTTTGCGATATTATAACAACATGTAAGAAGTTCTTATTTTTAATATGCAAACTTGAAAATTAAAAAAGAGAATATTTAAAAATAATCTCCATTAAAGATTTGCTTTTAATTCATTAATTCTAGAAACAGGCAGTCCGGATATCTTATGGACATATGCAACATCCTGATTATCACGTAAAAGATTGCAAGCAATATTTTCAGTAACTTCTTTAGTAACTTCTCCAGTAACTTCATCAGTGACTTTTTTAGTGACAATTTTCGCCTCATCCTCCCTAGCAAGTCTTAATTTCCTATCCAATTCATTTTCAAAGTATTTTAACATATTTATCGCCTCAAGTAATTTTTCTTGTTCAAATTCACTCACAATATAATGTTCAATATTCAAATACATTGCAGTAATAATCGTATTTTTCTCATCTTCGGGAATGCAATCATATTTTTTAATATATGCACATATTTCACGAACATAATCATCTTCAGAAATGGGCAACTTGAACAATGGCAAATGAACTAATATTCCACAGTCTTTGTGATTTAACTCAATGTTATTTTTAAATTTAGCCCTCAACTTACTTAAATATTTGCTCCCATCAATCTTTTTAAGTTCAATAACTGTCGGTTTAAAACAAATATTTTCCTCAGTTGCTAATCTTTTTAGATTGTTTCCTTCAGACAAACAAGCAATAATGAATATAATATCTTTTGAGAAGTCACAATAGGTATCTTTGTAATAACCATAATATCTGTGAAAATCATGTTCTCTTAAGATTTGAGTATGACCTTCAATTATTATAATTTTACCTGATTTCGTTAAACCTCTAATATCTGTGAACTTATTATCCAAATCAAGATTAATAATTTCGGTAGGCAAAATTGATACAATTTCTTCGTTTATTCCAATCATTTCTAAAAAGGTATTTGCATAATTCAACTGAGCAATTTTAACATATTCATCACGATTATTAATATTTTTTAGATTTTTAAAACTTCTAATACTAATCATCTCCAATTTTTCATTACTGAAAAATAATTATTAAAACAATTAGTTATTGTATTATCAAACATATAAATGTTTTTAGACTTAAAGAACAATATTGAAGTAATTATATGAAAAAATAAGTTCATATAAATATTAACTTGAACATGAAAAAAATTAGTCGAATAATTTTATGGTAACTTCCATGATTCCCTCGTTTTTTAAATCTTCTATCAGACTACTGTCAAGATCTCTGGCAGCTTTATCAGATTTAATCATCAATGTTCTAGAGCATGTGAAATCACTGGTTCTGCAGACAATATCCTTTGGATGGGTCAATGTTAAATCCTCATGACCCCAACCAGTTATTACATCATGTCCGTTTTCACTGTCGAGTATAACCTGAATTTTAGTGTTGGAATTGGCGATTTTATCTTTAAATTCCCGAGGAAAGTTCATCATTGAATTATCCGCCGATGTTCCAATGATACAGTCTGCGGTTGGACCGATTTCATCATCCATCGTTATTTCAAAAGTAGATTTATGAAGTGATTTGACATTTTGATGACCTTTAGTCTTAAGTTTGAAAATCATGAATATTAATTATATAGGAAAAAATTAATAAAATTTTTGATAGGTTTTAAATTAAATTGCAGTCAATTATTTTAAAGGATTTGACTGTCAAACCACAACTATTAAAAGAACATTTCAAAATAAACTTAACATATATAAAAGTACATGCAAAAATCATAAAAGGATGTACTGTTTGGTGATTGGCTTAGACGCTTCCTCAAAAATCCAAATCGGAAAACTTGGCCAACTAGAATTTTGAGAAAAGCCATTATGTTTATATCTGCTCTGCCATGAATTCACATGAATCAAGAATCACAAGACACCTAAGTATGATAAAAAGCTGCACTTGTATGTTGATTATCTTTTAACAAAAATCCAAATTACAGATGTCAAATACAATGAATCTGAAACGGTGAAATGTGAACTGTCACACGACACGTCACCTAAAACAAAATGGATTGAAAACTTCAAATGCAGTGACTGTGATTACAACAGCCATTTATATATTTTAAATAGAAATGAAGCTATTGAATGTATTAAGAGCGTTTATGATTCAATAGCTGTGAAATACAAATTTTTTAGAATATGAATTCCCTGTTTTTCTTATGATTGTAGGATATCTCAAATGAATCCAAAGCCAATTTTTTAAGAACCTCCCTGTCCTCATCGGTTATACCTACAATGGTCTCCCATTCATTTTCAAGACCTGCAATTTCACCGAGAATCTCCAGACCTTTTGAAGTCAGATGACAATCGTATTCCAAACCGTTATCTGGCTGCAGGTCTATTTCAATTAAGCCTAGTTTTTCCAGTTTCTGATATTTTTTCAGATACAACCCCAAATGAACATTAAACAGGTCATCTTTTTTAGCCTTTTCGAATTGTTTTACTCTGATTTTTTTGTGATGAGGCTTATCATGTTTTTTAACTTGTTTTAGGAGTTTAATTTGGCTTTCATGTAAGAATACGCTTAAATTTTCCTGTACATAGGTCATCTTTGACTCTTCAATAATTCCTATTAAAGCTGAGGATGACATGTTAGCAATTGCATTTTTATGTGGATGTGCCATATTTTTCACCTCATTTCATCTGTCCGAATATTCCTCTCATCAGACCTTTAGTTACTTCCCGTGCGGCGGTGTTCATTGCCTGTGAAGCCGCCTTTTCAGCGGCCTTTTGTGCAGGGGATTTTTTAGTTTTTTTACCTTTGGCCGGCTGCTGGCCTCCAAGAACACTGCCCAAGATATCTCCAAGAATTCCACCTGACTGAGGCTGTTCGGATGCATTTTCGGTTTCCTGATTTTCAACTTCACCTTTAGCCTCTTCGATGATTTCCCTGTCAACCTGGGGCACTTCACTTTCAATGTTGGGATTTGAATCAATTTTATTTAAAAGCATTTCATAAGCGGAAAGTCCGTCGACTGCTTGACAATATTTCGGTTTCAATTCAGAAAGATTAACCAGTTCCCCCCTCATTGAATCATCAATGGATCCAATGTAGCTTTGTGGAGGCACTATATCAACTTTTTGAACTATGGAAGGCACTCCCACCTCCTCCAAAACTGACACCAGTGCCTGGCCAATTTCCAGATTGGATATTACTTCGGAGGTGTCAAATTCAGAATTAGGCCTGAATGTTTCAGCAACCACCTTAACTGCCTTCTGGTCTTTTGGAGTGTATGCGTGAAGTGCATGCTGTATGCGATTTCCGAGCTGTGCGAGAATATCATCAGGAATGTCATCCGGAGACTGTGAGATGAAGTATAATCCCACACCCTTTGAACGGATGAGCCTTACAATCTGTTCGATTTTTTTAGCAAATTGTGAAGACATGTCATCGAATAACAGATGTGCTTCATCAAAGAAGAATACAAATTTTGGCCGGTCCATGTCACCCACTTCAGGCAATGATTCAAATAAATATGAAAGCATCCAGAGTAAAAATGTTGAGTATATTTCAGGTGACAGGGATAATTTTTGTGCGTCCAAAACATTGATTATGCCTTTTCCATTGTCGTCAACTCTCATGAAGTCCTCAAAGTCAA
>CACYBU010000138.1 GCA_902772665.1 uncultured Methanobrevibacter sp.
TAAGTTGAGTGTTGCTAAGTTTAAAGTGACTAAGAAGATGGTTAAGAAGTTTAAGAAAGGTAAGAAAGTGAAATATACTATTATTTATGGAGCTGATAAACAAAACAAATTCATTAAAATAAAATAAAACCATAAAAAAAATTGAAAGAAATGGGTTTTATTACTCCTTTCTTTCATTAATTTTATTTTAATTTTTCTGTAGAGGTTTATTTTTTAGAAAAATACTCGATAATTCCATATCTAATTTCTAGTTACTGTTTTTAATTATTTTGTTTCATTATTTTATAATATTACTTATTTTTAACATCATTTATCATTATTTTAAAACAAGTTTTCATCATCTATTTTTAATTTTAACATGATTTTTGATGATAAAAAACCCTCATGAAACTCTCAATAACAATCACTCACATTTTAAAGGGTATTATTATCATAGCTTCTTTGGCTTAGCATCATCATTGCAATTATTGTTAGAACAAATCCAATAAACATTAGAATCGTCGGCATCTCGCCATATATTAAAAATCCAAATATAAGTGCTGCAAACGGCTCTGAAACCGACAGTAATATTGAAGATACTCCAGAATCAATATAATTCAAACTGACAGTTGATAAAATATACGGCAGTGCAAATGAAAATGTGGAGTGAACAATCAAAAAGAGAATTGCTATTAGGGGACTGATAGTGATGAAACTGCTGATTTGACTGAAACTGCTTAAAGGAATTAAAACAATTGAAATAATAATTATTGAGTAAAATAAAATGGTGAATGTATGATTTCCCTTTTCAATAGACTTTTTAGAACTCATAAGATACACAGCCCAGAATAATGCAGCTCCAAAACCCAAAACAACCCCATATACAGGAATGTTTGCCAGATTACTTTCCAAAACACCCGTCATCAATAAACACCCTATAAGTGCCATAACCATACAGATGAATTTTTCCACTGTTATCTTCTCTTTAAAAAGGACATATGCAAAAATCAGCACGAATACCGGTGCTGTGGAAAGTAGAGTTGCTGCAAGTGACAGTGGAACAGTATTCATGGATTCGTTGTAGCACATGTTCAGCCCTACAATACATGCTGCACAGACTAAAAAAAGAGGAATGTCTTTTAACTCTATTTTCAATAACCGGATATCGGTTAGCAAAATTGATATTACAATTGGAATTATCGCTATTGAAAACCTTAAAAACAGAAGTGTAGTAGAATCAATGCCGTTATATGTTAGTGTGCGAACAAATATCCCGCTTGATCCAAACATTAAACCTGCAAGAATCGGTAAAATTAAATAGATTTTTTTCATATCAATCAGTTCAGTAGGAGTATATGTTCCATGTAACGGTGTAATATTCACACGAACTGTTCAGAGGAACTTTCAAATCATTAATCAGTTGCATTTCATTATATTCCGGGGCAATATGATAAGTGGTTTTATTTAAAGCATTATCATATTTAAAATCAATCACACTATCACTAATGTTTCCCAAATCGATTTTTCCAGTTGGATTTACAACATCTACTGTATAACAATCAGGCTCTGCACCTGCAAAAGCAATTGTGAATCGTAAAAATATCACTGCAATAACTGCAAACCAAACCAAATGGTGGTTAAAAGTCAATCTCACATTTTTAAAATCACGACTCAGGTAGCATGGTTTAATCAATTTGTTTTGTGCAAGCAGAATGTCATCTTTTAGCAGGGTTCCAAGATAGTGATTTAAATAATAACCGCTTCTATAGACAAAATAAAGCCCGAAGATTCCGAAATATGACGGTGTTGCAAACATTCCCCCATCTATTATTCCAATAAAAAGACAACTGGAAGAAAACGCCAGAAGAAATGTTGTTGGCCACGGTCTTTTCTGGCAGGCTAAAACGATTGTTACAAATAAAACAGGTAAAAGCAAAACCACAAAAACTGAGAAATCTGGAACATACTGATATAGACCAACACCTGTATTGATAGCACTTTGAATAAATGGACCAATAATCTGAGTTAAAACCTCTCCCAAAATGGACTTTAGCAGATGAGTATGTAATATGCTTGTGGAACTCATGGAGTTGGTCATACTGCAGAATACTGTGTTGAGTCCAATGCCCATTTGCAGTCTGAAAATAACTTCCAGAAAAATGCCGGAAATTAATAAAACTGCTCCAATAACAATTGAAATTTTCAAATACCTTGTGGTATTTATGTCTTTTTTGATTGTCGGTGATAAGATTAATAATAATCCAAAAATGCCGAAGAATATTATGTCCTTTCCTTTGGATGACCCCATTAAAAACAGATATGTAACGGGTCTTATAATAGGATTGAAAATATCTGTTATAAAGATTAATCCCGCAAGGAAGATAAATATTAATCCGACTAGAACAGTTTTATTAACTTTCATAACAATAGTTTAAAATTAATACTTTAAATAAATGATGTTTGGGACTTCACATGGTGCTGTCAAATGGCTGTGCCTTTTTTTTTAATTATCTCCCGAAAATAGTATTCTAGACACTACATGATTAAAAAATCCTAAGTCTGTTCGATATTTTAGTTTTTTAGATTTTAAAGTGCACAAACCTATTTTTGATTCATTTAAATTATTATTAGATGGAATTTTACCTTTATAATTTCTATGTTTGTATAAAATTAATCTTCGATGGATATTAGAATGTCGGATAAGAATGGAGAATTGCTTCCCCAGACTCTCCCAAGAACCCCACGAGTGCCTTTCAACACATAGGGCTCACGCAGACCTTTATCTTCAGTTAAATCGGTTCTCGTTCCGTTCTTTAAAATATTCAGATTTACTAACATCATACGGACTATAATTATACTTGATCATTTTCCATCGTCTAATAGGAATACTGGCCATTTTCATTAATCGATTTTTATCTTTAGGACCAGTTAAAATCCAACGATTATTAGATTCACCATCACTATAATGAGGAAAATACTTCTTAACAATCCATTTCCAGCTCTTTTTTGGATGAAGTCTTCTGAGAAACTTATAGGTTTTATTCCAAATATGATAATCAATACTATTAAATATTTTCTTCGCCACAGAAATTCTCCAAAAATAACCAATTCCTCGAATAACGGGATTCAACCTCTCAATAAGAGTATCCACATTATCCCCTTTAGAAATTTCAAATATATAATTTATTCTTTCTTTAGCTTTCTTAATACTGTCTTTAGAAGGTTTAATAAAACATTTGAACTTGTTTGAGTTTTTATATAAACGACAATGAAATCCCAAAAAATCGAAACCTTTATGGACTATTATTTAAAACCTACCAATATATGCATATATAGTAATATATTTTTAATAAAAAGTATTATTTAATAAACTCAATCAGCCATTTTATTACATTTGCAATTATTCAATTTTTTAGGTTAAAAAATACCTTGAATTTAGGCTTATTTTTAACAAAAATCTAAGCCATATATGAGCTTTAATTTCAAATCTGAGCAACCACCTAAAATAGACCCTTATTTTTACTTCCACAATATCCAAGTAATGATTAAATATTCAAGTAGTTAATAGATTAAGTATGCAAATAATTAACAACATATTTAATAATTCAGTATAGTATGGTGAAACATAGATATCTTTCGTGACACATATAGATGTCCAACCAAAAATTTAGAATCAAGCCCTCAAACTCGATGGAAAAGTGTTTTTTCAAGTGTAAAAAATAAACGAATATTCTCGCTCTGCATAGCTCAATTCCCTCAATAATTTATCAATTACTTAATCAAGCTATTTTATGAAGAGTTATTTTTTTCACTTGAAGTGCATCTAAAATTTGAGTATTTAATTAAAAAGTTACTATCTAATGTGAATAAACAAATCAAATAATTTTAAAGAATTATAATTTTTCTTGAGGTATCGTTTCAAGTGTAAAAATAAGCTTATTCTGAAATAGATATCATGATGCAAATAATTCATAATAACAGAACCCATATTACTCACCACTACAAAAACTGCTGAAACTACACCAACACCAACATAAAAATTGCACAAGTAATTAATCAATCAATTAATCATGTAAGCAAGCAAGAAATCAACAGCTATTGCACCAGAGCAACGAATAATTCGATGGAGCAAACAACAGCAGATAACAAGAAAAAAGGCTGAAAATAAGCACGTGAATTAAAAAAATCATGCTTTTTTGATTTTGACCTGCTCAATTAAGCAAGCTATAGTCCATAAAGGTTAAATTGATAATATATCCGATTCTCGTTAATGTCTTACACTATATCCCCTATTGAAAAATTTTCCTTTTTATATACTTTATAATACTAGGACTATACATGAGACACATAAAAGATAGTCCAAATGAATATACGGACACAATAACATTAAAAGTTACTGATGACTTCAAAAAAAATGCTCGATTACTTGCAGGCAGAAACATTATTGAATAGAAGCTCAGTAATTAGGTATGCAGTAGTTGAATTTTACAAAACCAAAAAAGGCGATATACATGAATACAATTGATTATAGAGAAGAAGAACTTCTAGAACAAAAAGAAAAGACAGAATTTCTAATAGAACTCTGCAAAAA
>CACYBU010000139.1 GCA_902772665.1 uncultured Methanobrevibacter sp.
CTGAATCAAGAGGAGTGTTTGCAATATTCATCATAGGTACGGTAATAGGAACAATATTCATAAGCTTCCTTGTAACCATGTCCCTGTCATTCCTGCCTCTGCACCCGTATGCATTTGCAATGGCAAGCGGTGTTGGAAGTGCAAGTATGAATGCAGCAGCTATCGGACCGACACTCGCAGCATTTCCGGGAATGGAAACTCAGATTGAAGCGTTTGCGGGATTCAGTAATTTGCTGTCATTCTGTGTGGGAATATATATTGTAATATTCGTAGCGTTGCCGTTAACCGAAAAGATGTATGGCTGGCTTGAGCCTAAAATCGGAAGAGACTCAGTAATGCCTAAAAAGGAGGATGAATAAAAATGCCGGATTTAATCGACGGATCTGAAAATGTATCAGTTCACGGTATCTTCAACTGGATTTTTCTATTGATTATATTTTCAATTATAACTGTAATAGGCAATTATCTGGGTTATCATCATCCTATGGAAGGTTCAATCGTTGGAATGGCTATACTTTCTGTAATTACACTTGTGGGAGTATGGCTTGAAAGATACCTTCCCCTCAATGTTTCATCAATTCTATACATCAGTATAATAGGTATTGTTCTGGCGTTTCCTGGAATGCCGACTTCCAAGTTTGTCCTGCATTATGTTTCCCAAATTGAACTTCTGTCTATCGTAACAGTATTTTTAGCATATGTAGGTATAGGAATGGGTAAAAGTTGGGATGAATTTAAGGCATTGGGATGGAGAGCGGTTGTAATAACTGTTCTGGTCATTGCCGCAACATATTACGGAGCTGCCATTGTAGCCCATATTGTCCTGGTTTTAACTGGTGTGCCTGCTGTATGATATTGTTTTTTTCCTTCAATATTTTGTAGGGTAAAATAACTTAATAATTTTAATACTACTTTTTACAAATATTAGAAACGGTGTTTTATGTTTTTAAAAAATATTTCTAAATTTATTTTTAACTATCGCTATGAACAGGCAACGGTAGAATCAATCACTACTGTCAAGGCTGCTTTTTTAGACTTCATTGGAGTGACTTATAGGGGAATGAGCGAAGAAGCATCTCAAATAGCTTATAATACTGTTGAAGAAATATTTTCAAACAATTTTAATTCAAATTTAAAGGCATCTGTAATCGCAACCAATTTGAAAACAGATATTTTAAGTGCCGCTTTTGTAAACGGTGTTGCAGCTCATGTTTTGGAATTGGATGATGGTCACAGGGG
Source organism: uncultured Methanobrevibacter sp. (assembly GCA_902772665.1). Taxonomy (GTDB): domain Archaea; phylum Methanobacteriota; class Methanobacteria; order Methanobacteriales; family Methanobacteriaceae; genus Methanocatella. The sequence continues at coordinate 1,240 of CACYBU010000139.1, forward strand.
AGCTCAAATTCATTTAGGTTCAGTAATATTCCCGACAGCTCTGGCAATTGCTGAAGGTTATGATTTAAGTGGGAGGGAATTTCTGGAAGGAGTTACTGTAGGTTATGAAGTGGGAATTCTTTTGGGAAAGATTGTCAATCCGGCTCACCGGAATAACGGATTTCACACAACAGGTACTGTTGGGACATTTGTTGCGGGAGCAGTAGCTTCTAAACTCCTGAAACTTGATGAAACCCAAATATTAAATGCACTGGGATTATGCGGAACTCAATCAGCAGGTCTTCTTGAATCCGACCATGGAGGATCAATGGGAAAAGTTCTTCATGTTGGAAAAGCAGCTTACAATGGAATACTGTCTGCATTTCTTGCAAAAAACGGCTTTACTGGTAGTGGAACTATATTCGATGGCGATGAAGGATTTTTAAAGACAATGGTTTTCACTGATAATGAGGATTCAATTGAAGATTTCACCCTTGAAAGCGCCTTAAAGGATGTGGGTAATGTAAGGGTAAGGGACATCTACTTTAAAAAATATCCCTTCTGCAGACATATTCACTCATCAATAGACACTGCACTGAAACTCAAGGCAAGTATCGGAGATGAATATGATCATATTCAGAACGTGGCAGTTAAAACATACTCGGTTGCTGCGGACCACAATATTTTCAATCCAAGAAACATGGAGGAGCTTAAACAGAGTCTTCCCTATGCAGTTGCAATAGCTCTGGTTGTTGGTGAAGTCAGCGTGGACGGTTTAAATCAGCTGGTTGAATTCGGACTTCTGGATAATTACTCAACTGTTGATAAGGTAAACAGCATTAAAAATCTTGTAAATCATATGGTGGTACTTTCAGATGACAGGTTAAATGAACTCTATCCGAATAAACGTCCGTCCAATGTAATTATTAAACTGGACAAATCCTTTAGAAATGGTGTATTTCAGAATATCACACTGCTTCCAAAGGGAGATTTTGAAAATCCCTTCCAGCTTAAGGATCTTATTGACAAATTCAAAAACCTGAATCCCCAATATGATATAAATAATTTAACTGTAATTGATACACTTGAAGATTATTCAATGCAATATGTTGTTCGAAAACTGAATAGGTAGATAAATATGGAAAATACAAAGGAATTCCTTAAAAAAATAGGTATTGAAGATGTGTCAAAGGACTACATTTCCCATAAACGCTTTAAAGATGGGGGTCAGTTCCGTTTTGAAGTTCCCGGAATCCAATCTCCAAATACCTTAAAAACACTTCTTGATGAAGCAGTCAAGAACAATATTTTCATTCACCGCATAACTCAAACAAAAGGAATAATTATGCTGACGGATGAAGAGATTGTTGAGATGGTTGCTCTGGCCCGAAATTATGGATGTGAACTGTTTCTTTCAGTGGGTCCAAGAGCAACATACGATACCTCAGCAACAGTCAATACCAAAGAAGGAAGTAGAATCGGTTACAGATTAAGAGGTTATGATAATTTAGTTTATGCAATTGAAGACGTTAAAAGGGCATGCAGTTTGGGTGTTAGGGGAATTCTTCTTTATGATGAGGGACTTCTGTGGGTTTTAAATCAGATGCGCAGTGAAGGTGAAATTCCCGAAAACGTTCATTTTAAACTGTCTGCTCATGCGGGCCATTCAAACCCTGCTGCTGCAAAACTTCTAGAATCCAACGGACTGAACTCTTTAAATCCAGTTCGTGATTTACAGATCCCAATGATAGCTTCAATCAGAAACGCATCTGATATGGCACTGGATCTGCATACGGAAAACCCGAAGTCAACCGGAGGTTTCATAAGGCATTACGAAGTTCCATATTTTATTAAGGTGGCATCTCCCGTTTATTTAAAAACAGGCGGTTCGGTAGCCACCAATCATAACTGGGATACAACGGCTTCACAGGCTATAGCTCGAATGAAACAGGTCATGCTTGTTAAAAGAATGATTGATGAATATTATCCGGATGCAATTGCTTCACCGGACAAGTCCGGTGATTTGGCAGTTCCAGAGTGATTTTATGGATATTATAGATGATATTTCAAGATGCATTATAAAAGCATCAACCACACTTTCAGACGATAAATACCGTGCGTTAAATCGTGCAATTGAAATCGAAGGAAATGATAATGCTCGATGGGCACTGAATCAGATTTTAGAAAACTATACGGTTGCACAAAAAAAGAATTTTCCATTATGCGACGATACCGGAATTCCTCATGTGATAATTGAAATAGGAAATGAGAGACAAATAACTGGTGATCTGATTAACCAGATTCATGAAGGCATTACATTGGGTTTAAACAGTCTTCCGGCAAGACCCATGGCCGTTAAAGGAAACGAATTTCAAAGAATTGAACAAAGCGAAGGACTATATGATGAACCGGGTAAACTGGCTCCCGCTTCAATTTTAATCGACACGGCAAATGATGAGTCAACATATAAAAGGGACATCGAACCGGATACACTGAATATTCATTTTTTACTTCAGGGTGGAGGTCCTGAAATCCGGGCCAAAACATTCAGGATATACCATCGGCGTTCATTTCAAAAAGTAATAAACACTTCATGTGAATGGTTGCTTGAGTCATTGAAAATGCTTGGATGCACTCCGTCAGTTCCCTCAATCGGCATCGGCAGGACACATTATGAATCATCCGCCCTCATGCTTAAATCAGCAGTCTACGGCAATCTCGACAATCAGAGTGAATATGAAAAGGACATTGTCGACAAACTGAATATGTCAGGTATCGGTCCGTTAGGTCTCGGAGGTAAAACAACGGTTCTGGGATGTTATTTAAATATAGGAAATCAAAGAGCAAGTGGGGTTAGAATAGTGTCTGTGAGACCTTCCTGCTTTGTGGAACCGAGAGTTTCAACATTAAATTTATAACAGTTTATAACTATAATTAAATTAACAATGGTAAAGGTTTAAAAAATGCAAGAAAATAATTTTAAAGTCAACCCGAAGTCTTTAAAAACTGCCGTCACCCGTGTTGAAAAAGATAAGGTAGTAACCAGGGGTTATAATCAGAGGGATTTAATTGATAAAATCCGATTCAGTGACATGGTTTTTTTAATTTTAAAAGGCAGATTGCCTTCCGTTCGTGAAGGTAAAATATTTAATCATGTTTTAGTTTCATTCTGTGATCATGGCGTGACTCCGCCAAGCACTCAAACGGCCAGGTTAATAACTTCTTCAGGCTCGCCAATTAATTCTGCTGTTTCAGGAGCGTTATTGTCTTTTGGAAACAAACATGCAGGAGCTATTGAAAAAGCAATGGAGTTGTTTCAGTCAAAAATTAATTCTGTTCATTTAATCGATGATCCGGTTATTGATAACAAGCAGATTGCCAGTCTGGCCATTGGGATTTACAATGAGTATATTGTCAAGGGCAGGAAAGTGCCGGGTTTTGGTCACAGGTATCATGATGTGGATCCGAGAGCTGATAAACTGATGGAAATTATTGTTAATCAGGGTTATGTGGGACCGCATGTTAAACTGGTACTTGCTCTTCAGGATTTGGTGTATAAAAAAAAGCAGGTCAGACTTAATGTTGACGGTGCAAATGCAGCAATATTGTCCGATTTGGGCTTTGATCCTGAATTGGGGTTGGGTGTTTTTATGATTGGACGACTTCCCGGATTAATTGCACACTGTCATGAGGAGAGAATGGATGAAGAAGAATTCAGAAGGTTTTGCGACCTTGATGATGTTGAATATGTGGTAGGTAGATACAATGGAATTTATTGATGTTATAAAAGAAAGATACAGTGTAAGAGGATACCTTAATAAAGAAGTGGAAAAAGAAAAACTTGAATATGTCTTAAAAGCAGCAACAATCGCACCGACTGGTGTTAACAATCAGCCATTTAAAGTGTTTGTCATTGACACTCAAAAATATAAGAAAGAACTTTCCGAAATCTATGGGGCCAAATGGTTTGTTGAAGCTCCTTACGTTTTGTGTGTTGTGGGAATTAAGGACAAAGCATGGACAAGACCATGGGATCAGAAAAATATCGCAGACATTGATGCAACAATAGTCATGGATCACATTATTCTTGCAGCAACCGATGTCGGTCTTGGAACATGTTACATAGCAGCATTTAAGAAAAATAAGGCACATCAGTTCTTAAACCTTGATGAAAACGAAGAAGCAATACTGTTCACTCCATTAGGTTATGGCAATGCTGAGCCTAGAGACACTCCAAGAAAAGAATTAGATGAATTTGTAGTATATATGGATTAAAATGGCATTATACATATTAAGTGCAGATAATTCCAAAGAGATGGATAAGATTTCAGAGGAATTGTCTCAATATAAATTTAAAACAATTGAAAAACAGGATAATTATATTCTGATGAAAAAAAGAAGGTATGGAAACCTGCTGATTCATGCGGTCTGTTTGATAATCGCTTTGGGATTTGTAGGTATAGTGATATTTGTTAATGTGGTCTATTTCGCTTACTCTTTTATATGGGCTTCTCCAAATGTCCTGATAACAACAGAAACCCTCAGTGAGGAGGGTGAACCTCTTGAATTCAGTGATATGGATGAAATATTAAAAAAAGCCACTGCAATCATATAATCTCATCAACACTATATTCTTCAATTTTTCTTATTATCAGAGGACTGGAACTGTAGAGGTATTCGGATTCTTCACCTATTTTCGCATTGATGAATACTTCATTTGCATCAGATTCTTTGAATAATTGGGTAATGTCAGATAAAAAGTTATCATAGTCTTTTTGAACTGTTTCATCACTAAAACCTAATTTTGGAAGTTCTTCCGTCCAGATGTCGCTGCCGGGTGAGAACTTCCTGTCGGTAACTTCATTATCTTTTATTTCCCCATCCAGTATGAGTGAAAAATGATTGTTCAATATTATCCAGACTGCCCTTTCCATGATAATTTATTGGACAAAATGATATAAATATTATGAAGTAGAGAACTTTAAAACAAGTGTTTATTATGGCTAATGTAAAATTTTTTAAATTATTGGGTGTAATGTTGGCTTTAATGTTGATTATATGGGGTATTGCTCCGTTTTTAAGACATCAGCCAATAACAAATGATATTATGGCTACTGCTATTATTTTAGTTTTGATTGGCGTTGCTTACTTGATTATTTTATTCAATCCCGGCTGGACTAAGGCAGTGTTTTTCTTTGAAGGTATTGTGATTGGTCTCAGCGGATATATGTTGCTTGCTTATCCATATAATATCGAGTTGGCTTTTGTTGGTGTAATTATTATTTTAATTGCAATACTTGCTTATCTGCAGAAATTACCGCCGGGTATCTTGAAATGGTTTTATAGATAATTTATTTGTCTTTTAATCTTTTTTTTATCGAATATTTTCATGTAAATATTATCTTTTAATTACTTTTTTTTATTCAGATTTCAATTTGACGAACTTTAAACAAAATTGAATAGTAAAAGATATATATATTGCTCAACAAAAATACATACACCATGGTGATTAATTATGGCAGAGATATCAGACGCAATCGCAATGATAAAAAAAGCTGAATCTGATGCTGAACAACTCATTGTTGATTCAGAAGCTAAATCAAACGATTTAATTGCTGAATCAAGAGTTAAAGCTGA
>CACYBU010000140.1 GCA_902772665.1 uncultured Methanobrevibacter sp.
ATGCTCTAAATCCACTTTGAGAATCAGTAACACTGGTTCCTGCAGTGACATTGGTAGCTATATCTAAAACTCTTTGACCTACACGTCTGTAAGTGGGAGTGTTTTCGTCAAATCCATTGATATATCTGCTGCCGTTTACAAAATCAGCCCTGCTTTCCATGATAGGTTTTATCAAATCAGGTATTTCATCAGGATTGTGCTGGCCGTCACCATCGATTGTTACAACAATGTCATATCCTTTAACCCTGCCAAAAGCATCTCTCAGTGAAACACCTTTTCCAAAATTAGTGGGATGTTTTAAAAGAGATGCACCTGCACTTTTTGCAATTTCTGAAGTATTGTCGCTACTTCCGTCATCTACTACTAAAACATCATCAACATATTGGAGTGACTTTTCAACAACACTTCCAATAGCCGCCTGTTCATTGAAGGCAGGAATTATTACAACAGTTTTCATATTTACTCAATTCTGTAATAATCTTTCATCCATTCAACGGTTCTTCTAATACCTTCTTCCGGAGGAACCTGAGGATTATGATTTAAATCTTTAATAGCTTTGGAAAAATCTATGGTTTTAACTTTTGTTGTGAATTCTTCGGCAGGAGTGTAGGTTACTAAAGAATCATCAATTCCAACGGCATCCAATACCATGTCAGAATACTGTTTAATATCCCTTTCCCATTCCTGTTTACTTCCAACATTGTAGACTTCTCCAGGGATGAAATTGTCAACTATGTTTGCAAATGTTGTTACAGTATCATCCACATAGTCAATAATCCTTTTATGACCCATATGAACAGAATAAGGAAGTTTGTGCAGAGCTTTATAAATAAAAATTGGAATGAAACCTTTATATGGTGAGTAAGTTTCATGAGGACCATAGCAGTTTACCGGTCTTACACGTACTGTTTCAGTGCCGAACATGGTTGCTGAATTCATGCACATGAGCTCACCTGCCCATTTGGAAATTGCATAATCATTCATCTGATATGTCTGGGAAATCGGAACCTTCTCCATAACATCTTCAGACATTATTCCCTCATAATCTCCATATACTTCAGCTGATGAAAATGAAATCATTCTAAAACCAAGCTTTTCCTGAAGACGGATCATGTTTTTAAGACCTATTACATTGGTTTGCCAGAGGTTTTCATAATATCCTTCGCCGTTCCATCTTCCATATTCTGCAGCCAAATGATAAACATAATCAAATTTATCGTTGTCATCAAATATCCTTTCCATCTGGCGATAGCTTCTGACATCCCCTCTGACATAATCAGAATAGGAATCAGAGTAAAGGTCTGCTTCACTTTCATGGTGGAGCAAATCCACTGCCAAAACTTCATGTCCACGGATTCTAAGTTCATTGCATAGGTTGGTTCCTATAAAACCACTGCCTCCAGTGACTAAAATTCTTTGAGATTCCATTTTAAGCCTCCCTAATCATTTCTTTCATGTATGAAATTAAATCATCCTTATATTCCGGATCATCCATTGCAAATTCAATAGATGTTTTCAACCATTCGAAACGGTTTCCGATATCATATGTTTTTCCTTCAAAGGTAACTCCGTAAATTGAATCCAATTTCTGAAGCGCATCGGTTAGTTGGATTTCACCTCCAACACCAGGTTCAGTTTCATCAATCTTGTCAAAGATGTCAGGAGTCAGAACGTAACGGCCCATAATGGCAAGATTAGATGGTGCCTGATGTGCCAATGGTTTTTCAACGAGTTTTTCGATATTGTAAACATTACATTTCACTTCACTGCCCTTAATAATACCATATCTTTCCACCTTTTCATACGGTACCTCTTCAAGGGAAATTGCTGAAGCATCATATTTTTCATAAACATCAATCAGTTGTTTTGTGCATGGGGTGGGACCCTTGGTAATTGAATCTCCCAGAAGTACGGCGAACGGTTCACCACCTATATGTTTTTTAGCACAGTATATTGCATCTCCAAGACCCTTCTGTTCCTTTTGTCTGACATAACAGATATCTGCCAGATCAGTAATTGCACGAACCTGCTTTAACCTGTCATCCTTACCGGCACTCTGCAAGGTCTGTTCAAGTTCAAATGATTTATCAAAGTGATCTTCGATTGATCTTTTATTTCTACCGGTTACAATTAAAATATCATCGATTCCAGAAGCCACGGCTTCTTCTATTACATATTGAATTGTTGGTTTATCATAAACTGGAAGCATTTCTTTAGGTTGTGCTTTGGTAGCAGGTAAAAATCTAGTTCCAAAACCTGCTGCTGGAATTACAGCTTTCATAATTTATCACCCTTAAAAAAATTTTATCATTATATAATATCTTTTAACTAAAATATTATAAATAAGTTAGGATATTTAAAAAATAAGAAAAAAATTATAGTTATTTTTTAACTATAATCTTATTTACATTGGTCAAACCATTATAAATTGTTTTAATTTTATATTTTCCAACTTTAAGGTTTTCAGGTACTTTAAAAATAGCAATGCCCTTTTTATCGGTTTTTAATTTATAGGTTTTTCCTTTAAATTTGATTTTGACAATACACTTTTTAAAGGCTTTGCCTTTTGAATTGAGGACTTTAACTTTAAATTTGGCAGATTTTTTTACTTTTATATTTAAATTTTTAGTGGCCAGTGTTGATTTGACGGTTATTTTATTTTTTACTTTAATGACATCAAAATTAACAATAACAACATATTTTCCTGGCTTTTTTTTGATTTTTAAAGTTGCATATCCTCTTTTATCTGTTTTTACTTTGTAGGTGTCTTTGCCTATTTTGAATTTGACAATTTCACCAACTGCCAGTCTACCGTCGGCGCCGTAAAGGCGAACTTTATAACTAATGGATTTTGCATAATACACATTTATGTTTTTTGAGACAATTTTAGTTTTAGGAACTATTTTAACATCAAGTTTGCCATTTTCAAATGTGAACTGTACGAATCCATCACGGTCGGCCTTTGCCGTGAAATTTCCGGAAATATTCAATCCAGTGAAATTTGACAAACTACCGTCTTTTTGCATCAGCAACGTATTGCAGGTAACAACAATTATATCTCCCTTATTGACAAAATTCTTATTGACCTTTGCATCCAAGACAATGCAGTTATTTAAGTTAGAAAACCTGTCGGTTTTGGTATCAGGCAATATATCCCCCCAGAAATTATAATCTGCAACTATATTCGTAGAATATGGGTAAAGCGGATTTCCTCCCTTATAGCTGATTAAAAATGAATATCTGATTAATCCATTATTACCAAACCATATTATGTCCCTTCCAAAGATTTCACCTGTGTTGAAGAATTTTGAATATAATACTGTACCGTTATCTCCAATCCATGCTATTGCAGCTCCGGCCCAGGCGTCATTGTTGTAGAATTCACTTTCAAGAACATGACCCGATTCTCCTCTCCAGCAGATTGCTCCACCATAGTTAGGATATCCTACACCATTATTTCTAAAAATACATTTGAAAACTGTGCCGTTTGTACCATTCCATACAATAGCTCCCCCTTCATTGATTTTAGCACCCATAGGCCTAAATCTAATGTTGTAGAAGACCATTCCATTTTCATCAACATATGTTTCCTCCCGGTCAAAGGGGTCATCTTCAATGCCTCTACCGTAATTGTTTATGAAGTTACAATTTTCCAGGTGCCCGTTTGCTCCATTCCAGTAGATTGCTCCTCCTCCAGCATCATTTGAGAAGTATTTTCCATATGCGTTTCCGTTTATGAAATTGATATTTTTCAATATGACATTGTCAGAGGTGATGTTGAACATTCTTGACAATTTGTTTGCATCCAAAGTATGACCTGCACCATCAATGGTTATCGATTTTAAAATTAGGATACCCTTATTTGACCCATTGATGAATTTATAATCCTTATTCAAAACCAAAACCCCTCCTTCGGAAGTGTTATTGATTAATTGAAATAACTCATCAAATGTACCTGTAAATCCGAATGTCACATTAGTGTAACTGAGATTATATAGTGACTCGATGCATAATTCGTTTTCAAACTGACAGCCACTTAAAGAAACATTTCCTGAATTTAAAAACAAATCATTCGGACTATTGTCAATAAATATGGAGTTGACCAATTCTGCATTATCCCCATCCCATGAAACAGCACCTCCCAAACGTCCCGCTTTGTTATTTTTGAATTTAGAATTGGAAACAGTAACATTATTTCCCCTGTTGACTGTAACTGCTCCCCCATTAAAATCCGCCAGATTATTTATAAAACTGCAGGAATCGACATGAATGTTATTGCCCCACAGATATAGTGCACCACCATCGCTGTTGACAGTCTTTATATGAGGTTTTGATGCATCAAAACCCTCACCACAAGTTAGACTAACATCCGCATCGGTTACTGCAGTGTTATTGATGAAATTACAGTTACATATATTTCCATTATCACCTTTCCACAAAACCGCACCTCCGGCTGAAGAGGCTATGTTGTCTGTAAAGTTACAGTTTTGCAAAGTTCCATTGTTTGCCCACCATGAAATTACTCCCCCGGCAAGTCCTATTTTTTTGGAGTTGATGAAGTTAATGTTTTTAATAACTACATTGTCTGCAGTTACCCAAAAGACCCTTTGAGTATCCGGAGCGGAAATTCTGTGGTTTTCACCATCAATTACAATGGATTTGTTGATTATAATATGTTTTTCACAAGTGTTTTCAAACTGATAGTCCTTTTGCAATGTTAAAGTTTGATTTTGAGATATTGAATTAATCTGATTGGATAATTCATCAAAATCATTGTCATATGTTCCATTTAAATCGTTTGCACTGACACAAGCTATTAAAATAACCAGCACAAACAATGCAAAAGTTATTTTTTTAATCAAAAAAATCACCATTTTAAAATAATAATATGAAGTATATATGATGTTATTGTATAAAAATTTTTTTCAAAAGTAAAAGTCAATAGTGCGGGGGACGGGACTTGAACCCGCGAAGGGACTGACCCACTAGGCCCTCAACCTAGCGCCTTTGACCGCTCGAC
>CACYBU010000141.1 GCA_902772665.1 uncultured Methanobrevibacter sp.
AAAGCGCCATCGACAGGGCTCGAACCTGTGACCAATCGGTTAACAGCCGAACGCTCTACCTACTGAGCTACGATGGCATATGACACCCCTCTAACTTAACCAAATATAGCCCATGATTAAAAATCAAAAGACTTTAAACAGTAATAATAACTATGCATGACATAGTATATAAATGTTTTGATTATTTCAAATTTTTCATGAAAAATCAACCCATCATTATAATTATTAATCATAACTATTATATAAACTTTAAGGAGCATATATAAAAGCATGGATTCCAACATATTTGACCTGATTAAAAAAGCTGATGAAACCACATTAAAAAGACATGGCAATCTAATTACACTTGAACGAGCAGTATTCCTGTCATGGTGGTGTGATAAGGGCGACTGTGCATTCTGCTACATGTCCACTCAGAAAGATAAAATAAAAGACCCGAAAAAAGCAAGACGAAACATTTCAAACATCTATGCAGAAGCGGAAATGTGCCGACGTCTTGACTGGAATATCGAATTTTTATCCGGAGGATACGAATCATTCACAACCTCTGAAATTAAAAAAATCGCCACAACCATTAAAAAAATTACCGGCGAAGGAGTCTGGTTAAATACAGGAATTACAGATGATTTAATGGAATTTGGATCTGAAATCAAAGGAATAACAGGTGCAGTTGAAGTTGCCAACCCCATAATCCACAACAGAGTTTGTCCATCAAAAAAATTAGAAGACATCAGCAGCATGCTAGATATTGCAGGAGATTTGGGATTTAAAAAAGCAATAACAATAATATTAGGTCTTGGTGAAACTTTAGAAGATGTAGACTATCTTATAGACTACATCAGAGAACATAAAATAGATAGAGTGATTTTTTATTCACTTAACCCTCACAAGGAAACCGTTTATGCAGATTCATCCCAGCCGGCTTCGCTTTACTATGCCCATGTCGTGGCACAGATCAGGATGGCTTTCCCAGACATTGAAATAATCTGCGGAACATGGATTGACAATCTGGCCAATATCGGAATACTGATTTTAAGCGGAGCGAATGGAATAACCAAATTCCCATTGTTTAAAATGTTCGCAACCAAATACGGGAAAAGAGTTGAAGAAGAAGTTAAATGGGCCGGAAGAGAGCTAAAAGGAACATTCACTGATAAAACAAAACTGGGATCTGAAAAAAGTGAAGTTTCCCCCGATTTGGACAGATTTATTAAACGATATGTTAAGGAATCACTTAAAAATAAATACTAATAAACTAAAATTAAAATTAATAAATATTTTATACAAGTTCTTAGATAATACTACCTACAAAGATTTTTTTAATCATAGGATTATTAAAATTAAAAAATGGAGAATAAACCATGAAATTAACTATCACTAACCTTAGGCAAGAAGCAATAGCATTTAGTAAACAAGAAAGTAAAATCACACACAATAATTTAATCGGAATTACCGATGGAAAAGCTATTGGAACCTATATTGAACGTAAATTCGAAGAACATCTTAAAAGCAAATATGAAATTACCACCGGTTCAATTGCAAAAGGAATTGACTTACCAGATCCCCATATAAACACCGACATTAAAGTAACATCTGTTAAAAAACCTCAGAGTTCCTCTCCCTTTAAAAATATTGAACAAAAAATTTATGGTTTAGGTCATAACTTGCTTATTTTTGTTTATGAAAAGACAGATATAGACAATAACTGTTATCTTGATTTCAAACATTGCATATTTCTTGAAGCCAACAGAACAGGAGATTATAATTTAACAAAAATATTGCGCAAAATGATTGAACTAGATGCTAAAAAAGAAGATATTATTGAAATTTTAGATGATCGGAATGTTCCAGGCGATGAACATATTTTGAAAACACTAGCAGAGAAGATTTTAAAAAATCCTCCAAAACAGGGATATTTAACAATTTCCAATGCATTTCAATGGAGATTAAAATATAATAATGTCATTAATCTGAAAAATAAAATTAATGGTGTTTACGATTATGAAGAGTTCAGTGGAAAAGAATTGGGAGATTACCAAACCCCACTATACTTCACAGACATCATATGCAATTATCTGAAAAATGAACTGAATATCTCCCCTGATATCATTATAGAACCTACCTGCGGAACAGGCAATTTCTTAAAAAGTGCCTCTGATAAATTCCCAAATAAACAGTTATATGGCATTGACATTGACAATGAAAAATTAGAAAAAGTTGACAAAACAATTCCCAATCTTAAATTGATAAATGAAGATATTTTCACGTTTAGATTTGGAAATACTAATAAAAACAATTCTTTTTTAATTATTGGAAATCCTCCATGGATCACCAATGCTGAATTATCTAAAATCAACTCCAAAAATGTACCTTTAAAATCAAATTTTAGAAACGAAATGGCAATCGATGCCAGAATGGGAAACAGTAACTTTGACATCTCAGAATACATCATATTGAAAATGATTGATGAATTTAAAGATACCATATCCACTATTGCATTTTTATGTAAAACAACGGTTTCAAGAAACATTTTCATAGAACTGAATAGAAATAACATCAACTACAGTTTTATAAAACAATTGAACTTTGATTCATACAAGATTTTTAATATTGATGCGGATGCATGCCTGTTTGTCATTCAATTTGGTGGAAAAACACTGACAAATAAAATCTGTGAAGTTGCAGATATTTCCAAACCTTCAGAAGTTTTATACAAATTCGGCTTTAAAAATGATAAATTTTACTCAAATATTAAAGATATCCCTCCAATTGACGGGAACTGTCAGATGGAATGGAGGCAAGGAGTGAAACATGACTGTGCCAAAATAATGGAACTGACACGAAAAAACAACCGATTTCTAAATAAAAACAATGAAAAAGTTGAGATAGAAAATACATACATTTACCCTTTATTAAAAAGCAGCCAGTTAAAAAAACCGATAGTGAATAACACCTCAAAACACATCATAATCACTCAAAAAAAGATAAAACAGGACACTTCACACATTAAAACAGATGCTCCGGAAACATGGAAATATTTAAATAACAACAAAGAATATTTTGACAGAAGAAAAAGTTCCATTTACAATAATGCCCCCGATTTCAGCATATTTGGAATCGGAGACTATGCATTTAAAAAGTATAAAGTTGCAATATCCGGATTTTACAAAAAACCCGTGTTTACATTAGTTTACAGTGACAAAACAATGATGCTAGACGATACATGTTATTTCCTATCCTTTGACAAATATGATGACGCATACATTACAATGCTGATTTTAAACACTCCACTCGTTAAAAAATTCCTGAAAAATATAGCATTTCTTGATTCAAAAAGACCCTACTCAAAAAAAGTACTGAAACGAATAGACCTTGAAAAATGCTTAAATATCCTAACATTTGATGATTTAAAACAAACCGAAGATGAACTAGGGTTGGAAAATTATATCACTGATGAAAAATTCCGCGAATATAAAAGTACTGAATTTTAAACTGAAAATGTTTATTTTATAGACTAAGCACATTAGTAAAAAAAATAACCATTGAAAAAGACATTAAACCAATAATAAATTATATTAAATTGTATTTTCAAAATATAGTATTATTAAATCGAAAATTAAATAGGTGTTATAATGACATTGAATGTTGGTGTTATTGGTGCCGGTTCTTTGGGTACGGCAATTTCACAGACTATAAGTGAGAATGTCAATCAGTTATTATTGCATGTTAGAAAACAGGATTTATGCGATGATATCAACAATACCGGATACAATACCCATTATTATCCCAACAATAAGTTAAATGAAAATATTAAAGCAACAACAATATTAGAGGATTTGAGCGACTGTGAAATCATATTTTTAGCAATCCCGTCTTCTGCTTTTAGAGATACCTTGAAAAAGTTAAAGGAATTGATTTCACATGACACAATACTTGTTACAACTGCCAAAGGAATCGAATATCCCTCCCTTAAAACTATGGGAGATTTGATTTCGGAATATTTCGATGAAAATTATGTTGTCCTCTCCGGACCCAATTTTGCATCAGAAATAATGTTGAATCAACCTACTGTTACAAATGTTTCATCCAGAAACAGTGAGAATTCCCGAAAGGTTAAAGAAGTGCTGACCACCAAACATTTCAAGGTTAAAATTATCAGTGACATCAGAGGAATTGAGCTTTGCGGCGTTTTGAAAAACATCAATGCAATAGCCAACGGAATATGCGAAGGCATGAATATCAATGAAAATGCACGTTACAGCATTTTAACTAAAAGCTTTAAAGATACCATTACAATTATTGAAGCCTTCGGTGGAGTTTCAGATACTGCACATGAATACTGTGGTTTTGGAGATCTGATTTTAACTTCCACATCCTCTGAAAGCAGAAATCATACCCTCGGTATTCTCTACGGTCAGAGACTGATTATTGATGAGGCCGCAAGCGGCATTGTGTTTGAGGGGAAAAACTCTATCCGGGCAGTTAAGGATATCTGCACCAACAATAACATTAACAGTGATATTGTGGATTTTGTTTACAGCGTTATTATCGAAAGAACAAGTCCTATTAAAGCATTTAATAATTTATGGGAAAAAATAAAATGGTGATAAAATGATTGGAGTAATACTATCAGCCGGAATGGGTACAAGACTGATGCCCCTTACAAAGGAAATTCCTAAACCTTTACTTGAGGTAAACGGAATGACTCTGCTTGAAAGGATGATTAAAAACCTGATGGCGGAAGAGATTGAAGATTTTATTGTTATTGTTGGATACAACAAGGAAAAGGTAATTGATCTGGCTCCGAAATTAGAGGAGAAGTATTCAATCAACATTAAAATCCTTGAAAACAAAAAGTATGATGTTACAAACACATCAGTTTCCACCTACATTGCAAGCAAATACATTGAAGACAGCCAGTTAGAGGATTTCATTCTGATTAACGGTGACAATGTTGTTGATCCTGAAATTATTACAAGAATAAGTGAAAGGGAAAATACCAGCCTGATTGTGGATAATTTCAAGGAACTTAATGAGGAATCATTCAAAATAATAATTGAAAATGAAACATTCAATGAGGATAAATCAATAGTTAACGGAAACATCAAGGAAATCGGAAAAGGAATTGATATTTCCAGTTCCACAGGAGAGTTCATCGGCGTTTCAAAAGTTGCCGGAAAGGACATTTCAAAATTCAATGAAATTCTTGAAGAGCTGATGGATGAAGATAAACAGAATTATTATGATTTTGCCTACAAACCGTTAAGTAAAATCACTCAAATTGACTTTGTTTTAACAAACGGCCTTAAATGGACGGAGATTGATGATCATAATGACTGGAATCAAGCTCAAAAACTGATTGATGAATTTGAAAACTAATTCATTAATTTTTTTATTTTTTATATTTCCTTTAAAATTTTATTGACCCAATGATAAAACTGGGTTGCTTTTTACTGTTGATTCTATAACCTATTGACATGATTGCATCAAGATTATACCATATTTGAAGCCTACCTCGATTATTTGATTTTTTTAAGGATTTCATAATAAAATCAGAATTATCTTTAAAAAGGTATTTAAAAGACATGCTAACTTATTTTTCACCCAGCTAACCTTCTTGAATTATATTCTATGAATGCATTGAAATATTGGCTGAGGTTGTTGCAAATATTTCTGCTACGACTTTTTGACTTGACCATAAATGTTTCGCTCCCAATTGATTAAAGAATATAGTATCGTATTGCTTATTATATGGAAAAATTATTGGATGGTTGAATGGTAAATAGAAATTATGTAAAATTAGAAATAGAGTTTAATTAATAATAATTATCTGAAAACAATGAAAAATAGATTTTTGCAAGAGACCCATAATAATGAACATATCTATATTAAGAACATTCAAGCATAATTATAAAAAATCAAATCCACAATACAATTTACAGATTAAATAAAAATTATCTCTAAAAAAGAAATTTGATAATCAATACCAATTGTAGAACAGAGTTCAACAATTTACAACACGATATTGATTGTATTACTCAATTTTCAATTGATATTTTATCACCAATTGTGGAGGTTTAACCTCTTGATTATAACTTATATTTCATCATATAAGAATTGATTGTAATGATTTGATTATTAATGGCGTCGGCCATAGCATCGATGCACAGAGCATTACAAGAATATCCCGTAGCAAATATGCCTCATGAAATGACAAGGTTATCGTTGTGAGCTGTAGTTTAAAGATAATAATGTCGGAGAAAGGAGAGATGGAATTCCTCAGAAAATTCCACTAATCCCATATAAAACTAACAAAAAAGTTAAAATTATTATAAAATAAATGATATTTATTCATTGAAAATCCGGCAGTTCAGATGAGAAAAATTTAAAATCTGATTATGAACCCGAAAAAATAAAGTTTTTTTACATATATTTATAAATTGAAATAAACAAATATAATGGTAATATAAAAAGTTAATTCTTATGGAGGAATTATTATTAGTGACGATGTCGATATGATGTGTGGACTTGAAATCCACGTACAATTAGAAACCGAATCAAAATTATTCTGT
>CACYBU010000142.1 GCA_902772665.1 uncultured Methanobrevibacter sp.
GGTTCAGAAACTTCCTCTTCAACAGCCTCATCAACAACTGGTTCAGAAACTTCCTCTTCAACAGCCTCTTCAACAACTGGTTCAGAAACTTCCCCTTTTACGGTTTCTTCAACAACTGGTTCAGGAGTTTTATCTTCAACTACCTCGTCGACGACTTTATCTTCTTTTTTGGACTTAGATCTTAATTTTCCTAAGTCTAATTTTACTTTTTGCCCATACATAGCATTTATTGGTTTATCATCAGACATTAAAATCACCATTATAGCAATATTAATAATAAAAGTTCAACTACGATATACATTAATAGTTTAAGTTTTTTCCATATTTAAGTATTTTTAAAAAAGATTAAAATATCATGAAAAACAATAATTATATACCAAATTAATTTTGTAACTTCAGGCGATACCATGGATTATTTTAATAGATTAGAACGAGAGACCAATCACCTATACGATATTGCTAATGAGGCAAGGTCTAAAGGTTTAGATGTTGAAACAGAAACTGAAGTGCCACTTGCTAAGGATTTAGCTGAAAGAGTAGAGGGGCTTGTAGGCCCTGAAGGTGTTGCACAGAGAATCAAAGAACTGGAAAAAGATATGGACAGGGAATCTGTTGCTTTCGAAATTGCTGCAGAAATTGCAGACGAAACATTTCTCCTGACGGGTGAAAAGGCTGACTGGAATGAAGAGCAGAGATGCGACCAGGGTCTGAGAACTGCACTGGCTATTTTAACTGAAGGAGTTGTTGCGGCTCCCCTTGAAGGAATATCCGACGTTAAAATTAAAAAGAATTTTGATAATACCAAATACATTGGAGTTTACTTCGCAGGCCCTATTAGAAGTGCTGGAGGTACAGCTGCGGCACTGGCCGTGCTTTTGGGAGACAAGATACGTCAGGCTATCGGTATCGATGTGTTCAAACCGATTGATGATGAAATTGAAAGATATGTGGAGGAAGTTGAACTTTACGAATCTGAAGTTACAAATCTGCAGTACTCACCAACACCTGAAGAAGTGAGATTTGCAGCAACACACATTCCAGTAGAGGTATCAGGAGAGCAGACCGACCAGGTTGAAGTATCCCACAGGGATTTGGAGCGTGTCGAGACAAATAACATTCGTGGAGGAGCCCTTCTGGCTATGGTTGAGGGTGTTATCCAGAAATCCAAAAAGATTCATAAAATCTCAAAAAAATTGGGTCTTGACTGGGAATGGCTTACCGAATATTCAAAACCAAAAAAGGATGATTCATCCAGCGGAGGAGAGGATTCCGATGTTGTAAGCGAACCCAAATACATTCAGGATATTATCGGGGGAAGACCAATTCTCGGATACCCCTCTGAAAAGGGCGGTTTCAGGCTAAGGTACGGTAGGTCAAGAAATACCGGTCTGGCAACAATGGGAGTTCATCCGGCCACAATGGCGCTGCTTGAATTTCTGGCTGTGGGAACACAGCTTAAAATCGAATATCCGGGCAAGGGTAACTGTGTTGTTCCTGTGGATTCAATTGAAGGTCCGACCGTTAAACTTAAAAACGGTGATGTGTTAATACTTGACAGTGTTAAAAAAGCTCGTGAAGTCAAAAAAGATGTTGTTGAAATCCTGTTTTTAGGCGACATGCTTGTGGCCTTCGGTGAATTTTTAAGAAACAACCAGCCACTGTATCCATCCGGATGGGTTGAAGAATGGTGGGTTCAGCTTTTGGCGAGAAGCGAAAATTTCAATAAGGACAATGCCAATTTGAATCTGCATAAACTGGAATACGATTATCTGAGTGCGGTTGAAGCGTTCCAACTGTCCAAGGATTATAACATCCCACTTCATCCAAGATACACCTACTGCTACAACGACGTGACCATTGATGATTTGAATGAACTGATTGACCTGCTTGAAAAGTCAAAGTCAACCTATAAAAAGGATGAAGGCATCAGACTTGAACTGTCATATCCGAAAAGGGTTCTTGAAATCATCGGCGTTCCCCATATCGTGAGAAACAGGGAAATAATCATTGATAAAGATCACTCCTATTCACTGCTTGTAACCCTCTCACGAAGACTGCCCGATATGAAGACCACTATTGAGGCCGTCAACGAGGTGTCTCCGGTCGAAATTAAAAATAAGGCTCCAGCGTATATCGGTACCCGTGTGGGAAGACCTGAAAAGTCAAAGGAAAGACTTATGAGGCCCGCCCCTCATGGACTGATTCCAATCGGCAACAACGGCGGAGCAAGAAGGCTGGTTGCAACTGCTGCTAAAAAGGGAACCATTAAGGTGGAAATTTCAAGACGCAAATGCACAAATCCTGAATGTGGAATAAGTTCCTTCGGTTCTCTTTGTCCGAAATGCGGTCATCCCACCGAATCCGGTAGGCCTTCCATGAAGAGTGTTCCTCTGGCTTCAATGCTTAAAAAGGCATCCGACAATGTTAAGGTAAGACGCGTTGATGAAGTAAAGGGGGTTGTCGGCATGATTTCAGAGTCAAAGCTCCCAGAACCTATTGAGAAGGGAATACTTAGGGCGAAACATGAAGTCTTCACATTCAAGGACGGAACAATCCGTCACGATTCAACCGATTTGCCTCTGACCCATTTTATACCAAGGGAAATCGGTGTTACAGTGGAAAAATTACATGAGATGGGTTATGAAAAGGACTGTTACGGCAATCCCATTGAAAATATTGATCAAATTATTGAACTTAGAGTGCAGGATATTGTAATATCAGACAACTGTGGTGAATATCTGCTTAGAACCGCCCAGTTTATTGATGATGAGCTTACAAGGTATTACGGTATGAAACCGTTTTACAATGTCAATGAAAAAAGTGATCTCATCGGGCATCTGGTTGCCGGTCTTGCGCCCCACACATCTGCAGGGGTTTTAGGAAGAATTGTCGGATTTACAAAGGCATTGGGATGCTATGCCCATCCGTATTTCCATTCAGCAAAGCGTAGAAACTGTGACAGTGACGAAGATGCAGTAATGCTTCTTTTGGATGCTCTTATTAACTTTTCAAAGACATATTTACCGAATACAAGGGGAGGAAGTATGGATGCTCCTCTGGTTTTATCTTCAAGAATAGATCCGGAAGAGATAGATGACGAATCCCACAACCTGGACATCTTTGAAAGATTCCCTGTTGAGTTTTATGATGAAACTTACACTCCTCACAAGCCTGCCGATGTGCTTGAATATATTGACAACGTTGAAATGCATCTGGGTACTCCCGAGCAGTATGAAGGGCTAATGTTTTCCCATCATACATCAAATATCCATGCCGGCCCAACTGTATGTCTTTACAAGAGACTGCCTTCGATGAGAGAAAAAGTTGAGGCGCAGATTGCACTTGCTGAAAGTATTCGGGCTGTTGACCAGCGGGGTGTTGTGGAGAAGGTGCTGTCTTCTCATTTCCTGCCGGACATTATGGGTAATTCCAGGGCATTTTCCAAGCAAAAGGTCAGGTGTACAAAGTGTGGTTCAAAATATCGCAGGATGCCTCTTACAGGAAAGTGTAAGTGCGGAGGTAATTTAATCTTATCTGTTTCAAAGGGCTCTGTTACTAAGTATCTTGAGATTTCAAGGGATTTGGTTAATCGTTATCCTGTATCTCATTATCTTGAGCAGCGTTTAGAGATTCAGGAGTTCGGTATCAATTCACTGTTTGAAAGTGACAAGTCCAAGCAGAGTTCCCTTGACGTATTTTTCTAGAATACTTTGCAGATGCTCTTGGAAAATTCTTTTTTAATATCAACAATATAATAATTTTAAGAGCGGATAAAATTTGTTCGATACAAGACGAACAATTTATATATCATAAAATATATATGTATACACAGAACATTGTTCGTAGGTATACGAACAATTATTATACATGTGGCAACATAGAATTATAACAAGCGAGAGAGAACTCTCTCTCAAAATTGGATAATGAAACTTTTTAAAAAACTAGGAAAATGGTGTGAATTAAATGGAAAAAATATCAGAATTAGGAAATAACTTAAATGAAACCGTTAAAATAAACGTCGAGAAAAATAACGGAATAAGAGAAAGATTTAGTTATGAAAAATTAATGAAATCTTTAATAATGGTCGAAACCCCCTTCTTTGAATCAGACAAGATTGTTGCTACCGTAGTATCACAGTTATACGATGGAATAAAAACAAAAGAGATTAAAAAAATCGTTCACGAATGCCTTGAAGACATCGATCCGGAAATCGCAAACAAATATCTGGCAAGCACACAGTTGAAAGTACGTACTTCAAGAGATACCATCGAAGCATTCGACTTATCAAAAATTGCCGATACATTAATTGAAGAAACCGGAGCAAGCCAGGAAACCGCTTTTGAAATTGCAACCGAAACCTGGAAAGAACTCAAGAAACTGAACGTGGAATACCTGACCGCCCCAATGATTAGGGAAATGGTCAACACAAAATTAATCGAATACGGTCAGGAAGACTTGAGAAGCAGATACACACGTTTAGGTATCCCCGTTTACAACATAACATCACTCATTGAAAACGGAAACAGGGACAACGCAAACATGATTCACAACCCGGAAAGTATTCACAAACACGTGGCGGACGAAGCATTAAAACAATACGCACTCCTGAAAATGTTGCCTGCCCATCTAGCAGACGCACACATGGCAGGAGACATACACATACACGACCTTGAATTCTTCGCAGGAAGACCACTCAACTGTATGCAGCACGATATAAGGACCTTCATCAAATACGGACTTAAAGTTGACGGTACCGGTGACCACACCTCCATTGCAGGAGCACCGAACCACATGGAAACTTTAATGAACCACACCGGTGAAATCATGCTTGCAGCACAGCAAAACATGTCCGGAGGACAAGGAATGTCCTTATGGAACGTCTTCGTTGCACCCTTTGCAAGAGGCAGAACCTATGATGAAATCAAACAGTCCGTACAGATGCTTGTCTACAACCTGAACATGGCATACGCCGCCCGTGGATCACAGGTTCCGTTCACAAGTATGGCACTCGAATTCGGAGTGCCTGATTTCCTGAAAGAAGAAACCGCATACGGACCTAAAGGTGCAGTCGTCGGAACCTATGCAGACTTTGAAGAAGAAACAAGATTAATCCAAAGAGCATTCACCGAAACACTGCTTGAAGGAGACAATGAAGGAAAACCTCATTTATTCCCAAATACTATCTACACACTCCGTGAAGAAACAATGACCAGTGAATACGAAGAAGACATCAGATTAGTCCATGAATTATCCGCAAAATACGGTTCATCCTACTTCGTGAACATGTTCCCTAAATACAGGGGAAAAATGGCAAACTACATGGGATGCAGGACCTGTCTGCAGGATACCTGGACCGGCGACTGGGATGAAGACTGTTTAAGAACCGGAAACCTTGCATACGTAACACTGAACTTACCAAGAATCGGATACCAGTCAAAAGACGAAACCCAAGTATTTGAATACCTTGATGAATATATGGATCTGGCAATCGAAACATTAATGCTTAGAAGAGAACAGGGATTAAAATGTTTAAACGATTTCCACATTTTACCATTCCTAAAACAACAGGTAGCTGACGATTCATATTACAGAATCAGAAACTCAACATTATCCTTCGGTTTCGTTGGACTTAACGAAATGCTTCTATCATTATTCGGAGAAGGTATCGAAAATCCAGATGCCAA
>CACYBU010000143.1 GCA_902772665.1 uncultured Methanobrevibacter sp.
ACCTCCTTGGGAAAACAATGAAAGGACACCAATGCAGCCTATGGGAAAAACTGAAGTGATAATCAAATAAACATTACTTGAAAATAACAATTTCATGTGTATCAACCCCTTTAATTGAATTAATTTGAAGTCTTTACTTAAAATATAGGTTTAAATCTTATTTAAAGCTTGTTGAAGCTATTTGTAAAATTGTTGTCATTAAAACATGCCCTATAAAGTTTTTGGTAATGATTAAAATGGATTAACAGAAATCCAGAAACAATTGCAGAAAAAACTGATGGCTATGTCAGACCCCATCTGGTGCAGTGAGGGATACCTCATATCATACAATCCAAGTTGGATATTCACAGATTTATACTCAAGTTAGGTGATAAAAAGAATTACGGAGAAATGATTGAAGAATTAAAGAAATTTTCAAATGATAAACCTATAAAAATAATGGAATGGTACAGTATTGCAGAAACAGACTAACCTGAAGACATTAACAGTGTATGTTATCTAAAAGAAATTAACATTGACACATACCGTTACTGGTGATATAACAGACTTTGTAGATATTGTCAGCGATAAGTATCATGAAATAGCAAGCAAATTTCCATAATTAACTAATTGACATTAACTGGGATGGTTTGATATTCGAAACTTGTATTTTGAAGTTCACACATATATCGGGGTTTAAAATCAGATTTTGATTTCAAATATCGTGGTCATTAATGTTAATGTCAGATTATGAATCTATGCAACTTTTAATATTTTCCTCATTAATCTCAAATTCAACATTATTCCCCATACCACTAGCACAGTTAATTATCTCACCCGCAATATAAACAAAATGAATTACAAATTCTCAATTTAAACCATCTGTTTTTTTAATAAAATCATTTATTCTGTTCAATGCTTCTCTAGTAAATTCAAAAGGTAAGTCTTTTAATTCAAGTGATTTATTGCCAGTACAGTTTAATGTATTATATTCCTCACAATCAGATTTTCTTAAAACATCCCCCATCAAAACAATAACACATATTATCAAATTTCTAAGTTTTATGCATTTAAATCTATAAAAAAAGATTAATAAATCTTATTTTTTAAAATAAAAAGCAAAACATTTTATAAGTGAATATTTAAAAACAATTTAACCAATATAAAACAATATTTAAATGAACATGAAAAAATAAGAAATCTTGCCTAATCCCATTTAATTTCAACATCATCAAGTCTGATAATTGTAACAATTGACAACACACCAAAGACTGCAACAATACCCATCACCAGTGTTCCACCCCATATTCCTAAAATTCCCAAGTAAAATAAGACAAACAGAGGAAGACCAATGAATGAGAGTAGAATAACTGCCACTTTCAATGATTTTGAACCGGCATCAGTTTTGAAAATGTAGGTGAAGATTATCAGAAAAATCAGAATTAATGTAGCCGAAAGTATGACATTAAAATCAAGATTTGTGAATAGAATCAATATTAAAACTATTAACAACAATGAAATATAAGCAACTGCACGCAATGGAAAGTTATACATTAAACCACCTGATTATTAAAACTATTTTCAATTTTCAACAATGCCCTTTTTTTATCGATTCCTCCGGCATAACCTGTTATCCTGCCGTTTGCACCCATCACCCTATGGCAGGGTATCAGTATTGCTATCGGGTTATGTCCCACTGCCCCTCCGACTGCCTGAGGAGACATTGACGGAGATATCCTGGATGCGATGTCACCATATGTTACAGTTTTGCCATAGGGAATTTCAGACAGTATTTTCCATACTTTAACCCTGAATTCACTGCCGGAAGGTTTCATTTTGAACGTGATTTTAGGATTCATCCGGTTGAAGTAATCATCAAACCACAACTTAACAGTTTTGAAAATAGGCAAATCATCATTTATTATTAAATTATCAAATGAAGGAAAGTATTTTTGGCCGTAAAACCATACACCGCAGATTGCTTCGCCATCACTTACTATCAGCATTTTGCCAACAGGTGAGTCATAATCAGTTGAGAAATACATTTTTCTAGAGGTATGATTTGAAGAATTCCTCGAACTCGTCATCATCCATCGGTTCGGGAGTTGATATTATTTCATTGACCATGATACTTAAAGCAAGCTTTGAGTATTCTTGTGCTTCATCACTTTGAGGGTACTTTTCTATTACTGTTTTTGCATCTAGTTCAGCATCCTGAATTAAATTGCTTCTATGAATTGTACCAATAACATGTGTACCTATCTTTTTGGCAAAGTCGTTGACAATTTCCTCTTCCCTATCAACATTTCTGCAGTTACAAACAATACCGCTTAAATTACCTTTAAGCTTTTTAACACCACGTACAATATTATTTGCAGCATAAAGTGACATGTATTCACCTGATGTGACAATTAAAACTTCATCAGCATATTTTTCACGCAAAGGCACTGAAAAACCTCCGCATACCACATCACCTAAAACGTCATAAACAACAACATCAAGATCATCGTTGAAAATGTCCAATTTTTCAAGGCGTTTCATGGCAACAATAACACCCCTTCCAGCACAGCCCACTCCGGGTTCGGGACCTCCACTTTCAACACACTGTATTCCCTTAAAACCGGAAAACACCATGTCCTCTTTTTCAGGTGCCCTGTTATCTTTTAAAGTGTGAACAACAGTTGGAATTCTTTTACCATATAATGTGCGTGTAGTATCTGCTTTTGGGTCACATCCAATAACCAGACAGTTCAATCCATCAGTTGCCCATACGGCAGACAAATTGGCTACTGTAGTGCTTTTTCCAATTCCGCCTTTTCCATAAATAGCTATTTTTTTAATCATGAATAATCTCTCTCAACAAGTTTATACACAAAATCATTTGCACGCACCTTATCAGGGATTGCAACTGCAACATTTGAGCCTTTTTTAACACTTTGAACCGATTTACCTTCAATCTGCATGGATTCTATGGCATGAGTAATTGAACCAGTGGTTTTACCCTGTATGATGATTTTATCACCTATTTTTAAATCGTCCCATATTCTAAGTTCCGCCGCATTGACTTTATTATAATAATTGACAACCTGTCCTATGTCTTTTTTCATGTATTTTGACTGATTATCTTCACTTGCCTCAAATGGTGTTGAAAAGTAAAAGTTAGTGTCGAATCCACGGTTGAAAACACTTTTAAGCTCATCAACCCATTCGCTTTTGACTTCATAATTTAATGGGTCGTTTTGATATTCGTCAATTGCCCTTCGATAAATTCCTGTTACCATTGCACCGTAGTCAGGACTTCTAGCTCTTCCTTCGATTTTAAATGATGCCACTCCACTTTTCATCAGTTCGGGAATATACTCTATCATGCACATGTCTTTTGGTGAAAAGAAATTGGTTCTGTAACTGGCGTCATCACTTCCGGTGATTACGAATCTTTCATCTTCAACATCTGAAAAATTAATGACATTATCATCACCTTCTTCATATGTCAGTGTCCAGTTTTTACGACATGGCTGCAGACAGTCTCCGCAGTTGGCACTCCTACCGTATAATCCGTAACTTAAAAAGCAACGTCCGGAAATTGCCATGCATATTGCTCCATGGATGAAAATTTCAGTCTCAATCGGAGAGTTTTTGGTTATTTCACTAATTTCTCTAAGTGACAGTTCACGTGAAAGAATTGCCCTTTTGGCACCTAACTTTTTAAGGGTCTTTAGAGTATATGAGTTAGTAACGTTTTCCTGAACACTAATGTGGGCTTCAAGACCATGTGAAACAGTGTCTTCAATTAATCCTATATCTGATAGAATAAGTCCGTCAATTTCTGATGATGAAATCCTCTCCATGTTGGATTCCAGCTTTCGAGCCGACTTTTCATTTAAAATTATATTTGTACATAAATAAGTTTTAGTATCATATTCTGCAGCAATCTTGGAAACTTCACTTAAGTCATTCAAAGAAAAGTTTCGTGCATTGGCTCTCATGTTGTAATCGTCAAGGCCAAAGTAAACTGCATCTGCACCATTTTCCAAAACGGCTCTCAAAGATATGAAGTTTCCGGCAGGAGATAATAATTCAACCATAATCATCTAAGGCTTATAGTAAGTTTCAGCTTCAATACCTTCAGGGATTTCGGTAGGATACTCCTCATTCAAACATCCGAGACATAAATCCTGCTCATCCATTCCTATAGCTTCAACAAGAGCAGGCAAAGTAATGTATCCCAATGAATCAATGTCAAGCTGTTGTTGAATTTCTTCAACTGAATAATTGGCTGCAATCAGTTCCTTTTTAGTTGCCATTGCCACACCATAAAAACAGGGTGCAACAACAGGCGGACAGCCTACAAGGAAATGTATTTCAGCAGGTTCCGCTTCTTTTACAAGGTCAAGAAGCTGTTTTGAAGTGGTTCCTCTTACAATACTGTCATCTATTAAAATAATCTTCTTGCCTTTGATTGCTTTTTTTATAGGGTTTAACTTGAGTCTTACTGCAAGTTCCCTTTCTTCCTGGGTCGGCATGATAAATGTTCTTCCAACATACCTGTTTTTAATCAGCCCTTCACCATATGGAATACCGGAAGCCCTTGAATATCCGATAGCTGCAGGAATGGATGAATCAGGTACCGGAATAACAACGTCAGCATCAATCGGATACAGCTTGTGTAACTGACGGCCTATATTCATTCTGGTTTCATAAACGTTGATTCCGTCAATTGTACTGTCAGGTCTTGCAAAGTAAACATATTCAAACATGCAGTGGGAAAGCTTGCAGTTTCCGGATAAATCCAGCATATGGGAGCGAATTTTATTATTTTCAAAATATACCACTTCTCCGGGAACAATGTCACGGATATATTTTGCATTAATTGCATCAAAGGCAACAGTTTCGGATGCTAAAATAAAATCATCATTTCTCTCAGCAATTGCCAGTGGTTTTATTCCCATCGGGTCTCTTACTGCGTAGAGATTTCCGTTTACAAGAATCACAAGTGCGTATGATCCAACGAGTTTTTTAGAAACAGATTCTATTGAGTCAAGAATTGATTTGTTATTGTCATAATGTTCCTTTTTAAGCATATAACAGATTACTTCAGAATCCGTGTCGGACATGAATTCATAACCGTCAGCTTTGAGTTCATCTCTTAACTCAGCGGAATTTACAATATCTCCATTGTGAGCCATTGCTATAAATCCATCATCAAAATCAGTTACAAAAGGCTGTGAGTTTTCAAGTTTTGACTGTCCTGTAGTTGAGTATCTTACATGACCGATTGCCATACTACCTGACAGATTATTTATCTCATAATCCTTGAAAACATCGGTGATTAAACCCATTCCGCAATAGTAATTCAAGCCTTTCTGCGAATTAAAAGTAGCTATTCCTGCAGATTCTTGACCTCTGTGCTGTAAAGCATATAAACAATAATAAACTAGTGATGCGACATCTTTAGATTCATCCTGACAATGAAATCCAACAATACCACATTTGTCTTCGATTTCACCTTGCATGTGATAACTCCCAAAATAGTATAATAATAATTCTAGTAAAACTAGTATAAAACAATTAATGTTTTTTCACTCCCAGAAGTTTTCAAAAGTATCTGGAATGTCATAGTCATCCCTAACTTCCGGAGGAGTTGTTTCTTTTTTAGGACTCAAATCTCTTTTAAATCATCTTTATTATCATCAACAAATATTAAAGCAGTTCTAACAATATTTAACCATTCAACAGCTTTTTGTCTTGACTGTGCTGCAATATAACCCTGACCGACAATGATATTATCCGGTTTGAATCTGTCTGTTGCAATTGAAATCCTTTCACCGTCAGCCAGATTCTCCCTAAATGTATCCCTCCATAGTTCATTCAAACTGAACACTTCAAGAATTTCCTTTGAATAGATGTCCTCATAACGTGTTTTGAATGAGGAATAATCTTGTCTGATTTCATCGATATCTTCACGCAACTCCTTGTTTTCACGTGTCAAAACTTCCTGTTCCTTTAAAAGTTTATCATAATCGTCTGATAAGACATTATAGTTATGAGTTACCTTCATCAACTTATTTTCCAGAGCATGAATGTTGATTAAATTCAGGGAATAGGACAATGTGGAATTGATTATTGAATTTAAGATTTCCTTTTCAGCCTGTTTAAAATCAATTGATTCCTCCTCAATAATAATGTTGTTATAATCAAATAAGCCAATATGGTTAAAATCAGTTTTTAATTCATTGAAAAGAATATTGTAAGTTTCATCATGACCATATCCGCCAATAAGTAAAATATCAGCACCGCTTGCAACTTTCTTAACTATACTTAATTCCACTGTAGGAATGATGGATGAAACTATGATATGGTAATCATTTTCAAGTTGAATATTGTTAACCGCCCTTGAAACGAGCTGTGCAACATCCAAACCTGAAACGATTATTCGAACATCAATTTTTGATTCATGATTGTCATCTTGCATAGTATTTACCTAAATCATGTTGATTTTTTGATGCCACATCCATGCAGACTCAACAATACGTTTTAAGTCATATTGAGGAGTCCAGCCAATTTCTTTTTGAATTTTAGATGAATCCGCAACTAGTCTGGCAGGGTCTCCTTCACGGCGTTCATCAACCCTGACTTCAAAGTCCTCACCTGTGACCTTTTTGCACATTTCAATTACTTCACGAACAGAAAATCCCTGACCGTTTCCCAAATTAAAGACATTGGATTTTTTTTCACTGCATAAGTATTCATATGCTTTGATATGTGCATCTGCAAGGTCGTTGACATGAATATAATCACGGATGCATGTTCCGTCGGGAGTGTCGTAATCGTCACCATAAATGTATATGCAGTCACGCTTTCCAATAGCCGCATCCAATATCAGTGGAATCAGATGGGTTTCGGGGTCATGGTATTCTCCGATTTCACCGTCAAAGTCACATCCTGAGGCATTGAAATATCTCAGTGCGACATAGTTGAAATCACCTTTGGCCGCTTCTCTTTCAAGTGCCTTTTCAACAAGCCATTTGGAATGTCCATACGGATTAATCGGTTTTAGTTTGGAATCCTCATTGATTGGAATCTTTTCAGGGTTCCCATAAACTGCCGCAGTTGATGAGAATATAAATTTATCGACATTATATTCACGCATTACTTTAAGGAGATTTAAAGTATTTTTATAATTGTTTTTTAAGTATTTTTGAGGCATTTTAACAGATTCCGCTACTGAAATGAATCCTGCAAAGTGAATGACAGCATCAATATCATACTTTTCAAAAACTTCGCTTAAATCACTGCTTCCAATGTCATAGTTTTCCAAGTTTCCCCATTTTACAAAATTTTCATAACCCTTTGACAGGTTATCCAAAACAACAGTATCGTAACCCGCATTATGCAAGGCCTTATTGGTGTGAGAACCAATGTAACCTGCTCCTCCAGTAACTAAAATCAATTCAGACACCTATTTTAGATAAATTTACCTAATTTAAGTAAAGCTTTTGGAGATACTTTAATTAATTTTTTAACGATTTCAGTAGTGGAAATTTTCTCAAAACTTTCACCCTGGAAAGCATGAGCAATACTGTCCAGTTCCTCATCGGATAATGTTAGCAAGTATTCCTGTACTTTCTTATATCTTTTAATTTCATGGTCGAGCTCTTCATGAGCCATTTTATCATACTGTTTTAGGAATTTTTTAGAGCAGTCTTCTTTAATAGCCTGTGCAGCTACCTGACCTGCACACATTCCTCCAGTCATGCCTGAAATGATTCCACCACCTGTTAACGGATTTACCTGTCCTGCAGCGTCTCCAACAACCATGATGTTATCGTCATAAAGTTTTTTTGTCATTCCTCCAACCGGGTCTCCACCTACGTTTAACTCAACAGCCTGAGCATTTTTCAAGTATGGAGATTTAGCAATAAAATCATCCAAGTACTCTTTGGCAGTTTTTTCTGCTTTATGAGGTAAGATTGCCAAACCGACATTTGCAATATCATCTCCTTTTGGGAAAATCCATACGTATCCTCCAGGAGCACATGATCCCAGGTAAAATTCAATGCATCCTGGTCTTTCGAATTCGACATTACACATTTCATACTGTACACCTGACTCCATTTCCTTAGGTTTTGCAGCCGGTCTGAGACCTGCCCATCTTGCAACATGACCTTCAGGACCGTCAGCTGCGATTAATATTTTACATTTGTAGTCTGTTTTTTCGCCCATGCATTCGGTTTTTACGATGTAGCCGTTTTTGATTTTTTCAATACCTGTTACAAGGGTTTTAATTTTTATTTCAGCACCTGCTCTTGCGGCATC
>CACYBU010000144.1 GCA_902772665.1 uncultured Methanobrevibacter sp.
AATTCCGTAAATGAATAGTATTATACTCAGTTCTGTTCCGATTATGTGGGTTAGGGTGTTTAAAAATTCTGAAATATATGAGTATGCAGTATACATTCCGCCGTTTAGAAATATCACTCCAAGAACGGAGATTATGAATACTCCTGTTGTTGCTACTTTCACCTGATTTCCATATGCCTGTTTTTTTCCGGGCAGTGCAGGGAAGAATATTATTGTTGCAAGAAGTGCTATGAATGTTACAAGACTGAACCACAGCATTGCAAACTGATATCCGAAGTTTGTAGCTACAAATGTGGTGATTGGAACACCTATAATCATTCCTGCTGACACTCCCATAATTACTTTGCTTACTGCATCCTGTGATTTTTCGGGAGACACTATTTCTGAAGCTACTGTTAGTGCAAGTCCGCAGTATATGGGGTGGAATATTGCCGGGATGATTCTGCATATTAATGCTATGTGAAAGTCGGTTATGAATGCACCTATTGTTGAAAATATTGTAAATATTGCAAGCACTAGTGTGAAACTTTTTTTGCGGTCGAATTTTGAAAATACTAATGGCATGAATATTCCGCATATTGCAATTGTCAGTGCAAACAGACTTACGAATAGTCCTGCCTGGGTTATGTCTACATTAAAATACTGTGCAATTTGTGGTAGAATTCCTACCACTCCCATTTCTGTGCTTAAAACTCCAAAAGTACCAAGCATCATGATGTATATTATCAGATTTTCATTTTTCATTTTATCACTTATGAATCTTATATTAGATAACTCTTTCATTAGGAAAGATTTATAATTATTTTATTACTTTTTCATATATAAAAGTTTTGAAACCTATTTATATATGTTAAACTTTTTAAAAAGCTATTTTAAGAAGTTAAATTCTTTTTATATTTATATAACTTTTTACAAATCTTATAATTTGGATATTTGGTAGTATATGGTGTTTTTGTGGTTTTGTAATTTAAATTTTTTGATTTTTTAAATTTTTACAAAAATAGGGCGAAAAAACAAAACATTTAAATGTAATGATGAAAATATATATTTATATTAGATGCCGGGGTGGCTCAGCTGGTTAGAGCGCACGGCTCATAGGGTTTTAAGCAGTGCTCTAGCTTATTCCTGGGATACCGTGAGATCGCGGGTTCGAATCCCGCCCCCGGCATCCAAAATCCCAGGAATAATTCCATCCAAATACTATTTTTCAGATAGATTTTTACAAATGATAACAATTTTATACTTTTTTTAACAGATTTACCATTCAGAAGGGGATTTGAATTTTATGATATACAATACACTTGGAAAGACAGGTCTTGAAGTTTCAAGGCTGGGTTTTGGAACCATGAGACTTCCAACAAAAAATGACAATGCCGACATTGATAAAAAAGAAGCGTCCGAAATGCTTGAGTATGGAATTGAAAACGGAATCAACATAATAGATACCGCTTATCCCTACCATGCTCCAGGTCTTGGAGGAAGCGGTGAGAGTGAGAAATTTTTAGGGGAATTTTTAAGTGAAAATTCACTGCGGGATGAAATAATACTTCAGACCAAGTCTCCGTCCTGGGCGATAGAGGAGAAATCTGACTTTGAATGTTACCTGAACCGTCAGCTTGAAAAGCTCAGGACCGACTATATTGATATTTACCTTCTCCATTCCCTCACTGTTGCCGACTGGAACAAGGTTAAAAATCTGGATGTTCTTGACTTTCTTGATGACTGT
Source organism: uncultured Methanobrevibacter sp. (assembly GCA_902772665.1). Classification (GTDB taxonomy): domain Archaea; phylum Methanobacteriota; class Methanobacteria; order Methanobacteriales; family Methanobacteriaceae; genus Methanocatella. The sequence goes on from CACYBU010000144.1 coordinate 1,727, forward strand.
CTCAGTTCGGGTAAAGTGAAACATGTCGGATTTTCATCACATATTGAAGTGGACTATCTCATTGAGATTCTTGATGAATATCCTAAATGGGAGGTTGTCCTCACCCAGATGAATTACCTTGACGAGTATTATCAGTCAGGAGTCATGGGGCTGAATTACCTCAAGGACATCAACGTCGGAAGTATGATTATGGAGCCTTTGAGAGGAGGAAGGCTGGTTCAAAATATTCCCAAAGAAATACAGGTATTATGGGATAGTGCCGAAGTTAAAAGAACCCCTGTGGAGTGGGCATTTCAGTACCTTTGGAATCGTGACGATGTCGACTGTGTTTTAAGCGGAATGACAAGCCTTTCACAGGTTAAAGAAAATATCGAATTTGCCTCAAAGACAGATGTGATTTCACCAGATGACCGGGAACTGATTCGTGAGGTTGCAAGAACCTATAAGACATTTATAGGCAACAGATGCACCCGCTGTGGCTATTGCATGCCATGTCCTCACGGTGTGGACATCATAAACTGCCTGAGCGAGTACAATATTGCCCACATGATGGGTGATCCCAAGGCAAGTGCAATGCAGTATTTTTCACTGATTGATGATGATTCAAGGGCGGACAGTTGTGTTGACTGCAAGGAGTGTTTGCCTTTCTGCACACAGATGCTGAACATTCCTGAAGAACTTAAAAAGGTTCATGAGTACTTTGGCGATGAGTTTGATCATTTTTAGAGGAGGCATGAATTGAAGAGCTACTGGGGAATGGTTAAACGCCAGCTGCCCCTTTTAACAAGAGAGGAGCAGGAAAAATTTAAAAACACAAAAATCACCGTCATCGGCTGCGGAGGCCTTGGAGGCATGGTTATTGAGATGCTTGTGAGAATGGGTGCCGGCAAACTTGTTGTGGTTGATGAGGACATTTTTGACATGTCCAACCTGAACAGACAAATTCTTTCAACACGTTCAAATATCTGCCGTGAAAAAAGTGGGGAAGCTTTAAAAAGAATTCATGAAATCAATCCCGAGGTCAGGGTTTCCTGCTTCTGTGAGCATGTTGATGAATCAAACGCTGAGAGATTCCTTGAAGGCTCTGGGATTGTGATTGACTGTCTGGACAATATCCCTGCAAGGGTGACTGTTTCAAGAAAGGCCCGTGAATACAAAATTCCTTTTGTTCACGGTGCTGTGAGCGGAACTTTGGGTCAGGTTACAACATTTCTGGCAAATACCGTGAGCTATGAGGAGATGTTCATGCTTCCTTCACTTGAAAAAGAGCTGACTTGTGATATTTATGAAAGTCTGGAAAGTATCGGCACAGCTAATCCTCCTGTAATCGGACCTGTTGTGAATCTTGTTTCATGCGTTCAGGCAATGGAGGCGTTTAAAATCGTGACCGGAATAGGTAAAGTTACTGTTGCCCCAAGGATTTTGACTTTTGATTTGCTTGATTTGAATTCTTTTTCCGTTGGGGAAATTTAAACGGGAAGTCAAATATTTTTATCTTTTTTTACATCTATTGAACAAAAAGACTATAAATTTTAAATTATTATGAACTTTTTTTATTAAAAAAAATAAATCTTACACATTAATATAGTAAAAATTACAAATATAAATTATATATAAAGGTTTATATACCACGAATTGGAAATATATCTCTAACTGGAAGATGTTTTCCGACACTTAAATTATTTAACTGGAGCTTGATTTTAATGAGCGATATTCCCGAAGAAAAAATTGAAAGAATAGTAGAGAAAATGAGAGAAGACAATATTAAATTTATCCGTCTGCAATTCGTTGACATAAACGGTACCGTGAAAAACATTGTCATCCCATTCAACGGAAAAGATGACATGCACGAACTGTTCAACGAAGGAATGCTCTTTGACGGATCATCAATCGCAGGTTTTGTTGGAATAAACGAAAGTGACCTTGTCCTCAAACCCGACATCAACACATACTCAAGACTCTCATGGAGACCAGAAGAATCAGCAACATGCAGATTCATCTGTGACGTATGGACAGCAGACAGAAAACCGTTTTTAGGAGACCCCCGTGGAGTGCTTAAAAAATCCCTTGCACACATTGCAAAAATGGGTCTGCAGTACAATATAGGTCCCGAACCCGAATTCTTTATCGTGGACATTGATGAAAACGGATATCCTCTACCATACGACGAAGCAGGATACTTTGACGTCGAACCCCTCGACAAGGGACCTGACTTCAGACGTGAACTGACACTTAACCTTGAGGATTTGGACTTTGAAGTGGAAGCATCCCACCACGAGGTGGCACCAGGACAGAACGAAATCGCATTCAAGTTCAAAGACGCATTAAAAACAGCAGATGCAGTAATCACATTCAAACAGGCGATAAAAGCAATCGTTGACAACATGGCAACATTCGACCAGATGGACTACAGAGTAACATTCATGCCAAAACCGTTCTTCGGAGTAAGCGGAAGCGGAATGCACTGTCACCAGTCAGTGTTCAAGGGAGACAAGAACCTATTTTCAGACCCTGATTCAGAAACCGGCCTTTCAAAAGATGCAATTTACTTTATGGGAGGACTTCTCAAACACGCACGTGCAATTACAGCAATCACAAACCCAATTGTAAACTCATACAAACGTCTTGTACCAGGCTATGAGGCTCCGGTGTATATGGCATACGGTTTCAGAAACCGTTCAGCACTTATAAGAGTACCTGCCGCACGTGGAAAAGCAACACGTATCGAATACAGATCCCCCGACCCTGCATGTAACCCTTACCTTGCATTTACAGTGATGCTTGAAGCAGGTATTGACGGTATCGTGAACAAAATCGATCCTGGCGAACCTGTGGAAGCCGACATCTACAGCATGAGCGAAGAAGAAAGAGAATCAAGAGGAATTAAAGTCCTACCAACCAGTCTATGGGAAGCTTATCACTCCCTTGAAGAGGACCCTCTCATACTGAATGCACTCGGAGCTCACGTAAGTGAAAAATTCCTTGAACTCAAATATCAAGAATGGGACGAATACCGTGTTCAAGTATTCGGATACGAACAGAGAAAATATTTAGACATCTAATCTAAATATTTAATTTTTTATATCGAGGCTTTTCATGTCAGAATCAGAATACAGAATGATAGAAATTCTAAGAATTCTTGATAAAAAAGACAGACCTATCGGTTCCAAACTGATAGCCGACGAACTAAAGGAGAAAGGTTTTAATCTAGGGGAGCGTGCAGTCAGATACCACATGCAAATACTGGATGAGAAGGGCTATACCGAGAGAGTAGGCTATTCGGGAAGAATCATCACGGATTTGGGTCATGAAAAGCTGGAAAAGGGACTCATTTATGATCAAGTCGATTTCATTTATTCAAAATTTGAAGAAATGATTTATTTAACTGACTTCACATACATGACCCAGCAGGGAAATGTTGTTGTAAACACATCAACCATTTATAACAAAGAATCTATTAATATAATGAAAAAGATTTTCGAAAGTGGTCTTTCTGTGAGTCCTTACGTTAATATAAATGAAGACAAAACTGCGGGAGAAATCGAAGTCACCACCATATGCGGAACAACAATCGACGGAATACTTTTAAAAAACGGAATACCCACCCATCCCCAGTACGGAGGACTTCTTGAAATCGAGGATTACCGTCCAACAAAATTCAATGAACTCATATCCTACAAGAAAACATCAATTACACCTCTTGACGCCTTTGCAAACTCCAACCTGACATCAGTACTTAACGTGATAAATGAAGGAAACGGAACGGTTCCGGCCAACTTCAGACTGATACCAGGCGTTGCAAAAGATAAAACCGTTGAAATCCTTGAAAAACTAGATAAAATCGGAATAAACGGAGTCATTGGAATATCTAATGAAGGAGAAGATTTATTAGGATTATCCGTACCTGACGGAATGGTTGGACTTTCAATAATCGGTGGAATCACACCCTTCTGTGCAATAAAAGAGATGGGAGAAGAGATTACACTAAAGATTGCAGAAAGAATTCAGAACTTCAATGACCTGACCCCAATCGCCACAAACCTCCGCACACCATTTAAAACCCCCTCAACAGAAAAGCAGGAAAAAATTTCACTGGTTCTCTCAAAATCCCTGAACCTGATTCAACAAGTGAATTTCAACATTGAAAAGCAGAAAGGAAACATAATCGCAAACATTTCCTATATAAAGAAATCCAATCTTGATGACGCCCTTACCATCATGGAAGAAACCTACAACAGAAATCCAAAATACATCAATCCATACTACAAGCTGGAAAAACACCCTAACGATGACGACATGATTGGAATAGCTACAATATGCAGTTTAAGCATCGACGGAATATTAATAGACAACGGAATCATGAGCAATCCCACCTACAGCGGTGTGCTTGAGCTGACCGAACCGCCTCTCTTTATCGAATTGATATCATATAACGGAACAACACTTGATCCTCACAAAATATTTTTATCAAAAGAAATGACTTCAATTACAGCAACCGAAGGTCCAGGAAAGATTCTTGCAAGCGTAAAGGAAATCCCGTATATCTCAAGGGATGATGCAGTTGAGATTCTTGATGTTTTAAACAACATCGGATTTTCCATATATAAAATTGGAAAACCTAGAGAACTTGTGTTCAACTCAAAAGTGGACAATTACAATTTTGGAGTTATTACAGGTGGCGGGCTTAATTCAATCGGTGCCGTGAAAGAAAAAGGAGTTCCCATACAGGTGAAAGCCCTTGAAAAATTAATTCCATTTGAAAAAATGGAAAGGCTGTAAGATTAAATTACAGTTACTTCCACTGCCTCACCATCCTTCGGATAGTGAACAAATTCTATTATGTCTTCCTGAACCTCAAAAACATCTATTTCCACGGTTGCTCCGAGGTCACTTTCATCAAGTGATACAAGCATTTTAAATCCTGGCTCTCCAAAGTATTCTGAAAAATCAACGTTCAATACTTCGCCTTCGGCAAATATTCTGTTATATGAGATTTCTATATTATCATGAACTTTTACATGCTTTTTTAAATATTCTACTGCTTTTTGTGTTGTCAATTCTATTTCTTTCATGATATCACTCCGCATAAGAGATAATATAAAGTATTCATATGATAAAATATGATACTTTTTATAATACTTTTAACTCGTAGAGTTTATATTATTATTGGATTCAATTGCAGGAGATTGTTAGTTTAATGCAGGTATGCGATTAGTGCCTTTTATGTTAGTGTTTGATTTATTTTGACTTTTCTTATTGTCTTTTGTTTTTTTAACTGATTTTTTAGTATTCTTTTTGCTAACTTTAACATGTTTATTTGAATCAT
>CACYBU010000145.1 GCA_902772665.1 uncultured Methanobrevibacter sp.
ATGAAGAAATTAGTAGGAATGTCTGTAATTGATAAAAAGACAATCAAAGAAGTTGTAAAAGACATACAACGTGCTTTAATTCAATCTGACGTTAATATTAAATTAGTTTTAGAATTATCAAAAAAAATAGAGGAACGTGCTCTTGAAGAAGAACCGTCAAAGGGTAGCACTCCAAGGGAACATGTAATAACAATTATCTATGAAGAAATGGTCAACCTTCTCGGCAGTGAAGCTGCAGGTCTTGATATCAACGACAGACCATACAAAATACTCTTTTTGGGTCTTCAAGGTTCAGGTAAGACAACAACAATTGGTAAACTGTGCAGATACCTCCAGAAAAAAGGTTTCAACCCTGCCGTTGTATGTACAGACACATGGAGACCGGCAGCTTATGAACAGCTAAAACAGCTCACTGAAGAGATGGATGTTCCGTTGTATGGGGATCCCAACAACAAGGATGCACTTGATCTTGCGCGCAAGGGTCTTAAGGAATTCAAAAACCGCAAGGTTATCATTTTTGATACTGCAGGAAGACACAAGGACGAAGCCGATTTGATTGCCGAGATGGATGAACTGGATAATATTATCAATCCTAATGAAGCTATTCTTGTAATCGACGGAACAATCGGTCAGCAGGCGGGCGAACAGGCAAAGGCTTTTTCACAGGCAACTGACATAGGTTCAATCATAATTACAAAATTGGACGGTTCGGCAAAAGGTGGGGGTGCGATGTCTGCGGTCGCCGAAACAGGTGCTCCAATTAAATTCATCGGTACTGGTGAGAGAATCGATGACTTTGAGCTGTTTGACCCTGAAAGATTCATATCAAGACTACTTGGAATGGGTGATATCAAGTCTCTTATAGAAAAGGCCGAGGAAAACATTGACGAGGACATTGCCGAAGAGACCATGACTAACATGCTTACCGGCAAGTTCACACTGAAGGACATGAAAAACCAGTTTGAAATGATGAACAGCATGGGTCCGATGCAGCAGGTTCTCAATATGATTCCGGGTATGGGAAACAAGATTACCAAGGAAGCTTCCAAAATGACCGAGGAAAAACTGGATTCATATAAGGTCATCATGTCCTCAATGACTGAAGAGGAAATGCTCAATCCGAAAATCATCAAGCAATCACGGGTTAGAAGAATCGCCCGTGGAGCAGGTGTTCAGGAAAGCGATGTAAAGGAACTGCTTAAATACTACAATAACACCAAAAAAACCATGAAAGGAATTGGAAAACGTGGTGGACGTCTGCGAGGCGGAGCCATGAATCGTATGATGGGACAATTCATGAGATAGATTGACATGACTGAACTGGCTGAAAATATTTTAAGGGAAACCGACGGTAAGATTTGCAGGCACTGCCTTGGACGAAAATTATCTAAAAACGTCGAGGGTGCCAATAACATCGAAAGGGCGGATAATGTATGCAGTGATTTGAACATTAGCCTGGACGATGCCGAATGCGTGATATGTGACAATCTTTTTGACAAGCTTGATGAGAGTCTCTACAAAAAAATTGATGATAAAATCAATCAACTGGAAGTTGAATTCGACACATTTCTCGTGGGATGTCAGATAAGCAAAGATATTCAAAAAAAAGATGAAGATCTGTCTGAAAAATTAGGTATCAGCGTTGAAACCATAAAAAAAGAAGTAAACAGACTAATAGGTCTCGGCATCTGGCAGCGTTATGATAAAGATGCTGAATTTGAAAGACAGGACATTGTATTTAACGTTGACCTTCGAGGAAAACCGAAAGTCAGAATCCAAATTAATCCCCTCTACATTGAGGGAAGATACAATAAACTTAAAAGGGGAATTCCCCAAACCAAATGGCCCTGCACAAAATGCAAAGGAAGAGGATGTGAGGAGTGCAACGGAACCGGAAAACAGTACCCTGAGTCAGTTGAAGAACTTATTTCCAAGCATTTTCTGAAACTGACCGGGGGCAGACAGGCTAAATTCCACGGTGCCGGAAGAGAAGACATTGATGTTTTGATGCTGGGTTCGGGAAGACCGTTTGTACTTGAAATCAAAGAACCAAAAATTAGAAATCTCGACTTAGTAAAACTCGAAGATGAAATCAACGAAATAAATAAGGGCAAAACCTCCTATCACAACCTCCACGTTGTTGAAAGGGGACGAAAGGCCGAAATAAAACAGTCCTCCCCAGACACTTATAAAATTTATCTGGCAATCATTGAGTGTGACGAAAGCTTTGAGATAGAAAAGCTTGAAAAATTAAAAGAATTAAATGAAATTCAACAACAGACTCCTCTAAGAGTTTTAAGAAGACGTGCAGATATGGTTCGTGTAAAACACGTACTGGACTTGTCATATGAAATAATCGATGAGAGGACATTTTCCATGAAGATTAAAACCGAAGGTGGACTCTACATTAAGGAACTGATTTCAGGTGATGAAGGCAGAAGCAGTCCAAACGTAAGTGAAATTTTAGGAGTAAATGCGGTTTGCGCACAGCTTGACGTATTGGAAGTAAGCGAGAAGTAGATAATATGACAGATGAATTCACACATTTAACAAACAGCGGAGTACATATGGTTGAAGTCGGCGGTAAGCCAGATCAAAAAAGAAGGGCAGTGGCAAGAGGTAGCATTTTTCTGGATGAAAATACAGTTACAATGATTCGGGATGAAGAGATTAAAAAGGGAAATGTTTTAACCACCGCTCAGATAGCTGGAATTCAGGCAGTTAAAAATACGTCTTCAATAATACCTCTCTGCCATCCCCTAGCATTGACAGGCATAGAAATTGACTTTAAAGTAAAAAATGATGAAATCATTGCAACATGTGCCGTTAACACACTTGGAAAAACCGGTGTTGAAATGGAAGCGATAACTGGAGTCAGTGTTGCGCTTTTGACAATATGGGATATGGTAAAAGCTGTTGAAAAGGATGAAAACGGACAGTATCCAAATACCAGAATAAGCAACATTGAAGTTATCAGAAAGCAAAAAATCTGATTTCAGTTATTTTTTCATTTTTCAATATTCCATTATTTTTATATATGATGAGGATAATAAATTATATTCAGTTATTTTTATTAATTAATTTTAAAGGAGATTACCATGGCGAAAAAAGATAATAAAATTTCTATGCCTCAAACTGGTGCAGGTTTAGTAAGATACTTTGATGAAGAAAGTTTAGGTCCAAAACTTTC
>CACYBU010000146.1 GCA_902772665.1 uncultured Methanobrevibacter sp.
TGAATTCAAGGTGCACTATGACATTCCCGACTATTTCGGATTGGGTAAAGGAGTTTCACAAGGTTTCGGATGTGTAAGGCAAATTTTTGATGGGGAATAAATGTTAACTGTTGTTGTTTATGATATAACTGACAATACCTCAAGAAACCACTTTATTAAAAAACTCCAGTACTACGGTCTTAAAAGACTTCAGAAATCGGTGTTCATCGGTTATCTTGAACTGTCTGAACGATTGGACCTGGCGGAGGAGATGAACAAATTCCTGTCAAATGACACGGACAGTATTGTTATATTCCCTCTATGTGAAAGTTGTAGAGGGTCAATTCTGCTTGAAGGTGATGCAAGCATTCCAAAAAATGATTTAACATACAGATTCCTATGAGACTGATAATAGACGGATTCAATAAATCAATAACAAAAAGAGATAATCAGATTGTCATAAAAGAAGATGGAAAAGAAGTTGATTATTTCTTATCAAAAGACTTAAAGCAGATTATCATCCTTGGAAAAGGTGCAATAACATTCGATGCAATCGCACTTCTTGCCGAGGCGGAAGTTGATTTAATTGCAATAAACTGGAAAGGACAAATCAGATACAGATTGGCTTCAAAGGAACATAACAATGTTCAGATAAGAAAACAGCAATATTTCTCTTTAAACGATTCAAGAAGCGGATATTTGGCTAAAAAATTCATAGAATCCAAAATTAAAAACCAGAAATCACTTCTTGCGGTGCTTTCCAGAAACAGAGGAGGAAATCCATTTCTGGACATGCAGAAAAATAAACTCAAAAATCTATGCAATGCCTTGGCAGAAATTAAAAACAAGCCCTCTGATGAAATCCGCTCACAGATTTTCGGTATTGAGGGAATGGCATCACAGGAATACTGGCAGGGATTCAGATATGTGATAAATGATGATTTGAACTTCCTGAACCGTAGCGGACGGGGAGCAAAAGACATAGTAAATGCAATGCTTAACTATTCATATGCAATACTTGCATCGGAGGTATTGAAATCACTTCACATGTCGGGTCTCGACCCTTACGCAGGATTTCTGCATGCAGATTCATATGGCAGGACAAGTCTTGTGTTTGATGTGATGGAAGAGTTCAGACAGCAGATTGTAGACAGATCAGTCCTTAAACTGATAAATCTGGGACAGATAAAAAAGGAGGATTTTGAACTGAAAGATGATTTCATTTTCATCCATGAAGAATGCAGAAAATTACTTGTTAAAACAGTTCTTGATAAACTTAATACTAAAGCAACATTCAACGGAATCAAAAAATCCTACTCTGACTTTATTGGAATAGAATCAAAAAACATAGTGGACTTTTTAATATATCAAAAACAATTTAAGACATTTTACATAAGATGGTGAAATGTCTTAACCTTCACCATCTCGATGATTTTTAGTTTAGACTAAAAAATTTTGCAAAAAATATATTGATTTAAAAAGTTCAATGTTGTCTTTTCGATTAAAATAAAACTATTTTAGTTAATTTTCAGGTTAAATTTTGTTTATGATTATAATAAAATTAGATTATTTAAAAGAATCTGATAATATAACATATATGTTTTTTTAATTTTTAAAATAGATATATGCAGAATTATTGCCGTAAAATTAAAAAAATAAAAAATAATAATGGTTTTTATGCAATTTGGGATTGGTAAAAACTGTCGTCTGGATTTTCTTTCTGCAGTTCTTCAATTTCCTTTTCACTCAGTACCTTGGCTATTACAGAGTCTTTTGAGACAAATTTCACCTCACAAAAGCTTATGTCTTTAATCTTATCGTATATTCTCCCGGCACTCATTGTTCCTTTGGTCACGGTTGACACACTGTTTGCAATGTAGCCGGTTTTTCCGATGTATTTAATTTCACATGCTATTGCTTCGAGATCATATTCATTGTCTGTTTCCTTGACAAGTTTTACAATTGATCCTATTTTGAATACTTTACTTCCTTCGTAATTTTTCAGTCCCACGATTGTGGTATAGAGTTCTTTTTCAGTCATGATAATATATTGTGTTGAAGTTATATTAAAATTTTACAGTTATCAGTTATTTAAATCATGATTATAAATTAAGCATGTCTCAGATTCAAGCATTAAAAACATTTCATGGAATATATCTGATTTTCTTATTTCATTTTCTGTTGCTCTTAAAAATCGCATATAATGTGTATTTTGCAACTGAACTTTATCAATTGCAAGACGGATTTCATAAAAATTTAAATACAATCTTAAATATAGTAAAATTATATTAATACGGTGATTATTATGAGTGAAGATTTTAAAATACCAACAATGGAGGAAGTTATGGAAGGGATGAATTCCCTTTTCGGCATAATTGATTTGCTGGATGAGAACTACAAAATGTATGACCATAACTATCTCATGAGGCACATGAAAAACCGTGGACTGTCGCTTAAGGAAGTTTTTCTTTCAGACATGCTTGACTGGTTATGCTTTCTGGGATGGGGAGATGGCAATATAGATATAAGTGAGGTCAACTTCATCAACCAGCTTTTACATTTGAACTTTACTCAAATTGATGTTTTTGAAGTCGTGAAAAACCTTGATGCCGAAAGGCTCACAACCCTGCCAATAACCTTTGCGATATTCATAGAATATGAAGCGGTAAGTGGCAACGACATGGAAGTAAGCATCGTTGAGACACTCTATTCTCTATTCTTTATAACAGGTTCCTATCTGATAGTAGCAGACGGAAACGTTGATGATAATGAGGTTTTAGGTCTTAAGGCTTATATGGATTCTCTTCGGGTAAACATAGACACTTTCAATCTTGAGTCTATTCATGACTATATGCTTGACCAGATTTAAATATCTCATTTCAAGGAGCTTATACCTTTATGAAAACAAATGTAACAAACAATCATTTTAAAAGCATAATGCAGGACGTTGGAAACTTCTTAAAACACGGAAATGAACTGCCATATGATTTGATGAAGGATTTTGCAGGTGAACTTAAATATACAAATCTGATTATGCCTGCGAATATTACAGATGAGAATCTGGGCTTTGAAGAAGTGTTTTTCGAAACAGGTATGAGTATGATGCCTCTTTTTACGGATGACGATGAGTTTTTAAAACATGAAAGTTATTTTGACCCCGTTCCATTTGAACTGGTATTCTACATTGAACTGATTAAAAGCAGTCAAAGAAGTGATGGTTTTATTGTTAACATGGAAAGTGAAAACTTCTTTTTATCCCGTAATCTGCTCACAGGGCTGAAACTCTCTAAAAAGGCCGTTTATGAGGGTGATGCTGTAGAACCTGGCGAGGCATTGAAAGTTGCAAAAACTGTAACAAACGATTCATTCACAGGGTTTATAAAAACTGGGTCCAATGATTATGATGAACTTGTGGGTCATCTTAAAAATTCATTCCTTCTCAATGTGGTATATGTGGAAAACCCAAATGACCTTGACTATATCAGTTGCATTGACGCCAATCTTGCAGTTCAAAGTGTTGGCCGGGAAAAATATGGTCTTCTTTTTACAAGCCTCAAAAACATTGCCGAAACCACAGATGAGAAATGCATGTTTCAGATTGCCAATTTAAACGAGTTTTTTGAATTTATACTTAGAAACGACATGGATGGAATAATAGTCAATCCGGGAATTGATGACTATTATATCCACAGAAACAATATCTTGAGGATTGCACGAAGTGTCACATTTACAGATGCAATCTATAGAAATGCATCATATGTGGCGTTTAAATTATAATCATATTATTAGGGAATTATTATGTTTGAGTGGACAATCTGTAAAAATTGCAGTAAAGTTTTTGATAATTCAAAGGACACATGTCCTATATGTATGAGAAAAACTGATAAGTTTAACATTGATTTTTTAAAAAATTACCTGTCGGACATGCTGTTTGTAATAGGCACACTGGATATTGCCATTTTAAAGGATCACTGCAGCCAAATCAGACTCCAAAACCGGCCACTTAAGGAAATCATTCTGGATGATCTGGTTCGATACCTGTCATTTCTTGCACTTGCAGACAGTATAGTCACTGATAACGAACTTGAATTTATAAACGAACTTATCAGGACAGATTATACAAAAGAGGAGCTGACCGGGGACATTGAAAATCTGCCTGTTTCATTTGAATGTATGCATGAACTTGACTTGTTCGCCGTAAAATTCGATATGGCAGGAATAAGGGCATGTAACGAGCTTTATGAGGTATATGAATTTCTCGGAAAGTTTTTCATAACAGTCGACGGTGATTTGAACACTGATGTTCTTGAAAAATACCAGAAATACATGAAAAGCCTTAAAAACAATCTTGATGATTATCTCACAGACGACGAACCTGTAAAGCCGTTAAAATTACATAAAAATGATAAAGAGGAACACCAAGGTTCCCTTGAGGAGTATATGGATGAACTCAACAGACTCATTGGTCTTGAAAAGGTTAAAAAGGATGTGAATTCATTAATCAACCTTGTTCAGATAAGAAAATTAAGACGTGAACGGGGAATAAAACCGCCCTCAATGAGTCTTCATCTGGTATTCAGCGGAAACCCAGGAACCGGAAAAACAACTGTTGCAAGACTCCTGTCAAAGATTTATTGTAAAATAGGTCTTCTTTCAAAGGGTCATCTCATAGAAACCGACAGGTCAGGTCTTGTGGGAGGATATGTCGGCCAGACTGCCATAAAAACAAAAGAAGTCATCAACAGGGCAATGGGAGGAATACTTTTCATCGACGAAGCATACTCACTGGCATCTAATTCCGAAAACGATTACGGAAAGGAGGCAATCGACACCATACTCAAGGCAATGGAGGACAATCGTGAAGACCTCATCGTCATAGTTGCAGGATATCCTGAACTTATGGACAGGTTTCTTCACTCAAATCCGGGTCTTGAGTCAAGATTTAATAAATTCATATACTTTGAGGATTATACCTCAGAAGAGCTTTATGAAATATTCATGCTTTTATGCAATGACGCCAATCTCACCCTTGATGAGGAGGCTGATGACTACGCACGCCAATACTTCACCAGGATGGAGGAGCACAAACCTGCAAACTTCGCCAACGGCCGTGCAGTGAGAAATTTCTTTGAAGAAGTCATAACCTCACAGGCAAACAGATTAGCTTTAAAAAAGGATATAACTGATGAGGAACTGAACACATTAACCTATGAGGATTTTTTAGTTGAGGAATAGCAATGTCTAAGATATGCAATAACTGTGGAAGAGAAGTGGATGACCAGGCAAACTTTTGTCCCAACTGCAAAAGTCAGTCATTCAGGAATAAAAATGAACTGGCATCAAAAAACAGTAATATGATTCATAAACTGTTTTACTGGGAATATGATGGATACTATGTTTTATCAAAGGCGAAATTAACATCTCTTGCAGTATTTCTGATGTTTTCTGTTGTGGCTCTTTTATCCGGTGCACCCGGCGTAATGGTTCTTTTGGCATTTATTTTTGCACTCCTCACATTCTCCATTGGCTTTGCCATTCACAAAATCAGGGGAGTGCTGCCTGAGGCAAAGGTCATAAATAATGACTACGGAATAATAACCGACATGATTCATCTTCTCTTTTTCTGGCAGAACGGTGAAGGAGAATATATTCTCTCAAAAACAAAAATAATTTCACATCTGGTATTCATACTCTTTTTTGCAATTGTAATGGCCAGCCAGATGGTTACGCTTTTCGAAGCGATAATAATAGGAATCATGTTTGAAACTCCTGCATTTTTAATTGGTTTTGCTGTTCACAAATTAACCGGATCCAAAAAGAAATCTCAAAAGCAGGTTTCAAATCCTAAAACACTTCCAAAAACAGAAAAGCAAATTCCCCAAAAGCAGGTCATATCAGAATATGTGCCTTATCTAAGCAGGCTTGATGATTTAAACTCAATATTCATAAAAAAGGACAAGTCAGTTCGTGAACTGATTGAAAAGAAATTTGAACCGCCTCAGATAACCTATACACGTTTCATAAGTGGTGTTGACAGGTCAAAAAAACTCTTCAATAAAAACCTTGAATCCGCAATGACAATGATTAACATCGCCGATAATTACTCCGAGAGAATTGCCTCAGAAGTCGAGTCAAAGATAACGGTTCTTGAAGCAATTATTGACAAGCTGGACAGTCTTTCAAATGAACTGATTGTAAATGAGGATTTGTCAAAAAAAGAGGATGTTGATGATTTAATCGGTGAGATGGATAATCTGATTGATTCGGTAAGGGAGTATAATGAGTGAATACTTTTCATGTGCTCTCGGCAAAACTGCAATAGTATCTTATATTAAAAATAACAGTCAATGTGGCAGTACAGCAATTATTCAAAAATAAACTCAAACGTCAGAAAAAACTTCCCGTTTAAAAAACCGAGACCAGGTCAGCTTGAAACCATATCAGAAATCGCAGATGCCATAGACAGCGGTTACAGATACATTGTTCTTGAGGCAGGAACCGGAACCGGCAAATCCGCAATAGCCTACACCCTATCATCAATCTATGATTCCTCATATATCCTGACTGTGACAAAACAGTTGCAGGATCAGTATCTTAAAGATTTCTGTGAATTAAGTCCAGTAAAGGGACGCAAAAACTTCCGGTGCAGACAGGACATTAATCTGGCATGTGATGAAGGTAAGTGCATAGCCGAGGGAATAGACTGCGATAAAACCGATGAGTGTGACTACTGCCTTCAGAAAAACACTGCACTTAACTCAAAAACCGTTATATCCAATTACCATTACATGTTCCTTGAGCTGAACTATGTAGGGGACTTTACAAAAAGGGAACTTTTAATATGTGATGAGGCCCACAATCTTGAAAACACTATTATGAGCCAGCTGAAACTGGAATTTGAAAAATCTGATTTAAAAAAGTATCTGAAAATGAAAATCACCGATGAGGTAGTCTATGAACTTGACAACGGTGACTATGATGTGTGGCTTCAGTTCATTGATGAAATCAAAAAAGGATATCAGAGTGAACTTGAAAAAATCAGATATCTCAACAAACCCCATCTTGGTGAAAAAATCACTTTCATTAAAAAACAGATTTATGGCTGCACCCGTTTCAGTGAAAACATCCTCAAAGACCCCTACAGCTGGGTGTTTGACTGCAGTCCGGATTACACTGCACTCAACTTCAAACCATTAAAGATTGACAGTTACGCTGAAAGCACACTTTTTCGCCACGGTGATGCATGCATAATGATGAGTGCAACAATAATTGACTATGAATTCTTTTTGAAATGTCTTGGAGTGGAAGGTGATGACATTTATCCGATAAGGTGCAAAACACCATTTGACCTAAAAAGAAATCCAATTAAAACATTTGACAATATCAATCTCTCACTCAAAACAGTCAGCAGGGATGCACCCAAAACAATACCAGTCATAAAATCCATACTGAACAATCATAAAAATGAAAAAGGAATCATTCACACTGTAAGCGGGACATGTAGGGACTTTCTGATAAATAATCTTAATGAACCACGACTAATCGAGCACAACACTCAAAACCGCTCTGAACAGCTTGAGAAATTTATTAGCTCAGATGATCCTATGGTTCTGATTTCACCTTCAATGAACGAAGGGGTTGACCTTCCCGGAGACTTGTGCAGATTCCAGATAATATACAAACTGCCCTATCCCGATCTTGCCGACAAACAGATTCGTATGAGGGCAAATGCCGATGAGGACTGGTACAACTATAAAACTGCATTGAGTCTGATTCAAACCTATGGAAGGGGAATGAGACATGAAGAGGACTACTGCATGACTTACCTCATAGATTCAAGAATCACTGATTTCATGAAAACAGACAGATTCCTTTCGGATTCATTTAAATATCATTTAAAACAAAATACCTTTGATGACTAATCATAAACACTTACGGGTAGTTATCGAAGATATCTACGCAAACAACAATCAACTGACAAGGGACTATGAAATCAGATTAATCAATGAATTCAGATATTCCAATCTCTATATTCCAGCAAAAAAGGAGGAATTCACATTGAATTTCATAATCTATGAGGACGAAGACCATAAATTCATTCCACTTTTCACCGACCGGTATGAGTTTGAAAAATTCTTTAAAAACCGGGAGGATATTCAATTGATGCAGAATTCATTTGAACTCTATCAAAATATTATAAAAACCACAGATTTTGACGGATTTATCCTGAACCCATCCAGTGAAAAATACGTATTTACAAGGGAGTTTATTTTAGACATCAAAAACATTCCAAAAACCAATTTCTACACAACCGATACATACACCGTTGATGAGCTGAAGCATCTAAAATCATTAAAAAACGAAAGCCTTGAAAGGTTTATAGAAAATCCCACTAACATTGGAGATTACGAAGCCCTCTTTGAGGAGTTTACAAAATCAGTACTTTTGACACTTATGATATCAGACATTGATTTGACTTCAAAGGCAAAGGACGGCGTTATTTCCATGATGGATTCCGGACCCCTCGCTCAGATGTATACAGATAACGTTGGAGGGGTCTATACAACCATATTTTCTGGTGAAGACAAAATGAAATTCGTTGAATCTGATAAATACAAATATTCACAGATTATAAATCTTGCAATGCTTGTTAATTTCGTTTTATCTGAGGATATGGATGGTATTGTTTTAAATCCTGGAAGTGACAATGTCTTGATTCCAAGGGTCACTCTTTTGAGATATTCGCTGGGCTTTGAGAGATTTGCCAATGACGGGAAGTTATCCGATTCAATATATTATATGTTTTTAATAGAATAATTTTCACGTCCATTTCAAAATTACAGTCATATTAAAAAATTATATTGGTATTGCAAAATTGTACGGGATTTATATCGAAAAATATATATTATTTAATGTTCATAGTAGTAATGGGGATTGCATGAGGGCGCAATCTCTGGTATGTTTGGTGATGTCAAAAAAAGAATCTCATTAGTGGGTTAACACAATACTTTTTTTCTATCCCTGGGCTTAAACTAATGAGGTTCTTTTAAAAAATTTTAATATAAACTTTTTTTAAATTAATTATTATGTCTGAATTATCCGAATTAATTAGAATTAACAGAAATATTGAAAATCAGAATAAGGAAATCATTCGTCTTTTAAAGATTATCGCAGGTGAAAGTGACTTTGTTGACCGTTCAGGATATGTTTTTCCAGATTTCACACCAAAGGAGGAGGTTTATCCCGAGGCCGATTCATACACGGATCTTCTGGATGTCAGCTGCAGCATCGGTGAGGTGTATTTTGTAGACGGTGACATCTACAGATTAAGTGTTGAAAATAATGAAAAAGTGATTGATAATTTAATGGGTGGTGTGGAAACTACCAATTTTAATTTGGCTAAAGTTATATCTGATGAATCCATCAATAGAAATCAAAGTTTGAATGACTCTACAGTTATACTCACTGACTCAAGCAGAGGTAAGTTGTCGCAAACTTTGGAACTGTGCTACAAACAGAAGGCAAAAAAAGTATATATTCCATTTGATCAGGCAATGGAACTTTTGGGGGCACCGGATACATTACAGAAAGTACTTAAGCTTAATTTCTACAAATCACAAGAGGATTTGATTAATAAATTATTTGATTAGGTGATTTTGATGTCTAAATTCTGTCCGTCATGCGGTGAGGAACTTGTTGACAATGCCAAGTTCTGTAAAAACTGCGGAATTAAACTTGAAAACCTCGAACCTAACCGGAATACAGCTCAGTTTAACACTCAGCGGTTTCAAAGTGAAACAGTTGAAAAAGACCATACTCTGGCAATCGTTCTTGGTTATGCCTGTGCGGTTCTTTTAACACTGGTTGGTATAATATTCGGTGTGTATCTGCTTACAAGAAAAGACTCAAATAGAGCTCGAAAGCATGGAACATACATTATTATAGTTTCAGTGGGAATGTTCATTTTTTCCGCATTATTCCTTTAAAAAAAATAAAAAAGTTTTATGATGATTTGTTAAAATCATCAATTGCAGAATCAACAAGGTTTATGACTGATTCGGCAAGGTCGGGATATGAATCGTTTATGGCAACCGGGATGTTGTCACAGTAAACCACTTCCAGTCCCTGTGCGATTGCGTCCTTTGTTGCAACGTCAACTGCAGCTGCTTTAAGTTCGGTAAGCATCACGTCGGCTTCATCCATATATTTCTTCATGTCCTTGCGTAAAAGAGGTCTGTTTGATAGGTGAGCGGTTGTTCCAACCACTTCACAGTCAAAGTTTTCCTCAAGATACTCAACAAGCTTGTCTTTAACATCTTCTGGAGCGGTTGTTGCAAAGAGCACTTTTTTACCGGAAATGTCATCGAGAGGTTTCGGCCTGAAAACAGTTGATATTACCACAGCATCCGGGTTTACCTCACCTACAAACTCCTCAATTTCAGCAATTTTGCTTTCACTGCACATAGGCTCTTCACACATTGTCAGAATAACCAAATCGCCAAGTCCCACACGGTAAGGTCCGAAGTATGTGGTGAGATTTGCTGTCGGTTGGTTGGCACCTATAAGTGCTATTTTTTTGTTGGTTTTAATAGGTGGGATTGCAGCACCGCTTCCTTCAAATATTGCGAATTTTGAATCCACTTCATTTGCAAGACGAGCTCCCTTTTTCATGTTTGTCAAAAAGACTTCACCTGCCATTCCTCCGCCGCAGCGTCTGCATCCGATTGTAAGGATTCTGCTCATAAGGGCGTCCTCCCAGTGGTCGCTTGCAGCGTGAACACCCTTTTCAGACTGCTCAAGTAGGAATTTGGCATTGATTTCAAGTTCTTCGCCGTGCACGATTTCAGGTTCCTCAGGTCCCCCTCTTCCCATTGCAATTACACACGGTTCATAGCCGTTTTTATCAATCAGTCTTGCCACAAAACCGGATACTGCTGTTTTTCCGATTCTTTTACCTGTTCCGAGAATTGTTATTGAAGGCTTTTCCATGACATCATACTGTGTTGTAGGTTCGAATTTGAAGTCGGGTCCCTCATAGGTTATTCCTTCATTCAAAACACGGCAGGCTATCTTGAATCTTTTAGGATAATCAAGTATCGGTTCGTCGCTTAAATCGAATACGGTGTCGATATTGTATTTTCTTATCATCTCTACAATGATATCATATGGGATGTCTTTGTCCTTTGCAAATTGAACGGGGATTCCGAGTTTTTCAGAGTAGGATTCCTCTGAGTCGTCTCTTAGCTTTTCGGTTCCCCCGATGAAAACTGCACCTGCGATATCAATGTGTTCAAGGTTATTTAATGTATCTATTGCTTCCTGTGTGACTGGAAGGTAATGTTCGCCGTCAACTAAACAGAGCATTTTGGTTAAGGATTTCATATTTAATAGTATAATCTTTTATAAATAAAAGGTTAATTATATTGTATGGAAATAAATGTTGGTGAAACACACATAAGAATGAAAACTGACCTGAAAAAACATAAATTAGAGGAGTATATTTATCGCATAAGGTCGGATTTGAAAAACCATATTTCATCGTATGATGATTTTCTCCTTTCAATGGAACCTCTTGAAATGCCGGAAAAAGACATGCCTTTGATTGTTGAAATGATGTATGAGTCATCTGCTCTTTCTGATGTCGGTCCCATGGCATGTGTTGCCGGAACTATTTCTCAGATGGCACTGGATTATCTCATAAATAAAGGTTCTAAAAATTCAATTGTTGAAAATGGGGGAGACATTGCTGTTATAAATGACAGTAAGATCCTCTGTGGGATATATTCAAACAATGAAATACTGGGCAACAATATTGCCTTTGAAATTAAAAAAAGAAAATCCCCTATTGGCATCTGCACCTCGTCGGGTAAAATCGGCCATTCGATAAGTTTCGGCGATGCGGACAGTGTCACAGTAATTGCTCCATCACCTTCCATTGCTGACGGCCTTGCAACTAGGATTGCCAATGAGGTTAAGGGAAAAGACTCTGAAAGTCGGGTAATAAGGGCGGCTGAGTGTGCTGAAAACTACGGGGAATTTTTCAAGGGAGTGCTCATAATATCCGGCGAGAATGTTGCAGGTGTCGGAAAACTTCCAAAAATCGTTGAAACTTCTAAATTTGATGTTAATAAAATTTAAATGTAATTTGATTTGCACTGAAAGGTAACATATTTTTGAATGCAATATTTAAATATGATAAATGTGTAATATTATTGTATAGAATTTAGGAGTTAATTTTTAACTAAACTGAAATTAGTTAAACCAAGGGTTAGATATCTATGTATAAAGACGAAATGATACAATTACATCAATTTTTAGTATATGTTTTAAAATATTTAGCAGAAGATGACCA
>CACYBU010000147.1 GCA_902772665.1 uncultured Methanobrevibacter sp.
AAGGTTCAAACTGTACTGCTGTTTTAACTGCTGTTGGTAAATATTATGCTATTGCAGTCTTTAATGATGATAATTATGATATTACAATTAATAATGATACATTCGATGTCCTGAAAGCTATTAATAATATTAAAGTCGAAGTTAATAGTGTGAATTATCCGAATAATGTTACTTTTAATGTTACTGCGGATGTTGATGGTGAATATATTGTTGATTTAAGCAATGGTGATAAAGTTAATGTCAATGTTAAAAATGGAGTTGGAATCAAATCTGTTAAACTAAATGCAGGTGATTACACAGCAAATATTACATATGTCAATGAAAATTACGAAGGAAAAATGAATAATGCATCATTCACTGTTTTAAAAGGAGTTAATGTTATCACAGTTTGTGTAAATGATGTTTATTGTAATCAAAGTGCTTTAATTAATGTGTCTGCCAGTGTGGATGGTGTTTATACTGTTAAAGTCAATGGCAGTGATGTTAAAGTAAATGTAACCAACGGTAAAGGTTCAAACTGTACTGCTGTTTTAACTGCTGTTGGTAAATATTATGCTATTGCAGTCTTTAATGATGATAATTATAATACTACAATTAATAATGCTACATTCAATGTCTTTAACCCAATCAATAATATTAAAATTGAAGTCA
Organism: uncultured Methanobrevibacter sp.; assembly: GCA_902772665.1. Classification (GTDB taxonomy): domain Archaea; phylum Methanobacteriota; class Methanobacteria; order Methanobacteriales; family Methanobacteriaceae; genus Methanocatella. Next base: position 652 of record CACYBU010000147.1, read on the forward strand.
ATGACACTATTTATCCAAACAATATTACAGTCAAACTAACCGCAGACATTGCTGGTGTTTATACGGTGAAATTAAATGGTACTGAACTGCACATCAATGTAGATGAAAACAAAGGCACAGGATTTAAATCATTAAATCTGACTCCAGGTAAATACAATGCATCTGTCATTTACACTGATATTAACTATGAAGTTAATGTATCCAACACTCATTTCATTGTTGGAAACGGTACAATCGAATCATTATATGTAACTGTTGAAAGTGTGAATTATCCTAATATGGCGTATGCGGTTGTTTGTGCATCAGTTGATGGGGAGTATAAGGTTTCAGTTAACAATAAAAGTTATGTTGTTTTTGTCAAAAACGGAACGGGCATTAGTGATAGTTTCGATAAATTAAATGCAGACAATTATGAAGTCAATGTTTCAAGCAACATCAGATATTATGATGTTAAATCAAATAGGACAACCTTTGATGTATTTAAAGCGGAATCAACATTAAATGTCAATGATATTGAATTTGTTTACGGTACTTCAGGCACTTCATCAATATCATTTGAAGGTGCTTTGAATATCACTGTATCCGAAATACCTGGAGCATCTATAACGGTTAATGATAATGTATTGTGCATTTCCGATTTGAATGCTGGCGAGTATAAGTTAAACATTACAACAGTCACTGATTCAAATCACAAAAACATCTCTAAAATAATCAGTGTTAAGGTTATAAGGGCGGATCCGGGATTAACAGTCATCATAACCAATGCAACATATCCTGAAAACAATGTAATTACAGTCAAATCCAAAGTCGACGGTGAATATGAAGTAAATATCAACGGCACTATCCATACTGTCAACGTTAAAGACGGCTGTGGAAACATCTCAGTTAAAATGGATGCAGCTAGCTACAAAGCTATTGTGGCTTTAAATCAAACAGCCAATTACAATACATCCGTTGCATATTGTGAATTTAAGGTAACCAAAAGTAGCAATTATGCCTACATTGTAACCCCGGATACTGTAATCACTCATGCCGATTCTGTAACTTTCTATGCCAATGCCGAGGATGCAACAGGTAAAGTAGTATTCTATGATATTACAATTGATAAAATATTAAACGAATCAGAAATTAACACAGGTTTTACAGTTAATCTCCCTGCCGGGGAATATCAGATTAATGCAAGTTATGAAGGTGACCGCAACCACGAGGCAAAATGGAGCATCATCAAATTGAAAGTCAATAAGGTATCTGACAATGCAATCAACATTACATTTGGTGAGATTATTTACGGATCATACATTAAAGTCAATGTCACTGTCAGTAAATACAGTGATGTAAACGGCACAGTATTATATTATGTTAACGGACAATGCATAGGTAATTCATCAATAAATAATCAGGCAATTATCCCAAACGAGTTTGCTGCGGGCACATACAATATCACTGTGGTTTATCAGTCAATGGATGATTATGAATTTGCAAATGTGACACGGGAAGTCATCATCCATCCTGCTGATTCATCAATTGACTCAGACAAGGTGTATGTAACCTATGATATGCAACCTTGCAGTCTAAAAGTTTCATCACAAAATGCAACAAAAATAACTTACCATATATATGATGCAGATAAAAATCTAAAATATAATAACACTGTTAATGCTGATGAAAGAATCACATTACCAAACCTTAATGTTGGAAGATACACTATAGTTTTAACAACCGTAACTGACACTAATCACACACCTACCTTTAAGGAGTATGATATTATAGTTGCAAATGCATTCAACAATATCACAGTTGAAGTTGCAGACACTCATTACAATCATCCAGCGATTATCAATGTTGCTGCAACAGTAGATGGAATCTACACAGTTAAAATCAACGGTACAGAAATTTCAGTAAATGTAACAAACGGTAAAGGATCAAATACTACTGAAATTTTGACAAAGAGTGGTAAGTATTATGCAAATGCAACATTCAGCAACGGCAATTATACTACAATAATAAATAATGCAACATTCAATGTTTTAAAGGCTTCAAACAATATTAAAGTCCAAGTTAACAGTGTCATGTACCCTGATAATGTCACTTTTAAACTCACAGCTGATATTGATGGTAATTACACTGTCGCTTTAAATAGCGATAAAGAAATCATTATCAGTGTTAAAGACGGTGAAGGAACCAAATCCGTTAAACTGAATGCAGGATCATACTCCGCTAACGTTACTTATGCCAGTGAAAACTACGAAGGCAGACTGACTAATGCAACATTCACGGTTTCAAAAGCTAAATTGCAAATAGGTTTAATCACACAAAATAGTACCTACGGCCAAAAACAGGTAATTGGAATTAATGTATCAGTTCCAGGCAAATATTATATTGAAATAAATAACATATACAACAATACCATAATTTTATCTCAAGGAATCAATTCTCTTGACATTCCTCTGTTGAATGCAGGTGAATACAACCTCACAGTAACAGCAATGATTCCTAACTATGAAAAAACTGTAGCATCACAATTATTCCTCATAGATAAGGCCTATGCCGATTTTGATATTAAAACAAATAATATTAAAGAGGCCGATGATTTAATAATCCTAATTTTAATCAACCAGACAGGCAGGATTAACATTACCATCAACAATGAGACATATCATGTTGATTTATCAAAAACAAACAATCTGACATTACTGGGACTGACTGCCGGTGAATACACAATCAAAGCAACCTATATTGAAGACATGAATTATTACTCAGGAAATACTATAATAAGACCAGTTAATATAACTTACTGCACTGCACATGATTTGCAAATGGAAATTGACGAGGCAATTAAAAACAATGAGGATTTAAATCTGACACATAACTATGTATTCATTGAAAATGAATCAGTTGTCTATATTGATTCCTCATTGAAAATCAACGGTAACGGTCACAGAATCGATGCAAATAAAAAATCATCAATATTTAAAATCACAGCAAAAGATGTCACATTAACCAACCTGACACTTGCCAACTCAAACGGCAGTGCAGTAATCCTTGACGGAGATGATTCAAGAATAAATAATGTTAATTTTATCAATAACACTGCAAATGATGGTGGAGCTATTCGGTTAAACGCAAACAATGCTGTAATTGGGGATTGTGAATTTATAAACAACACTGCTTCTCAAAATGGAGGAGCACTGTTTATAATAAAAGACAATGCCAAAATTACTAATGCCAATTTCCGCAACAACAATGCAAGACGAGGTGCTGCAATTTACATTGTAAACTCAACAGCCGACATTACCCAATCAAGCTTTATGGGCAATGAACTAGTTGACCATATCAGTGCAATCACCGTTGGAGATAATGTAACCATTACCGTGGATGAAAACACCAAAAACTACAGTGATGTATTATTTGACCTGAAAAATCCAGAAATAAGATTGGATTCAATTAACGAAAACACATCCAGTGTTGAAATCAGAGTCAACCTATCTGCAAATGATGGAAATGTAACTGCAACTGTCAATAATAAAAACTACACATCAGAAGTTAAAAACGGATCTGCAGTAATTAAAATCACGGATTTGGAAAGTGGAAAATACTCCAACGTTTCACTCTCATATAAAGGACCCGATTATTATGATGAATCTCAAATAAACATCAGTTTCACAATTCCGGCAAATGAAACACTAAATGTTTTAAAAATCACCGACAATAAAAACGTCAATGCATTCTACCTTGAAAACAAACCATTCACAGTAAAAATCATTGACAATACAGGTAAAGCACTATCAGGTGAAAATGTCAGATTCAATGTTAACGGTAAAGTATTCACAACTAAAACTGATAATAACGGTTTTGCCGCACTTATGATTACATTCGCCCCTGGAAAATACACTGTAAAAACATCAGTTGACGGTTATAATGTAACCAATACAATAACTGTTAACCACATTGTTTCTACTAAAAAGATCTCCAAAATCAAAAAATCCAGTCGAAAAACCGTTATTAAAATCACAGTTAAAGGGCACAATGTCAAACAGAATGTCAAGGTGAAATTCACATACACTGGCAAAAACAAAGTCAAAGTTAGATTCGCAAAAATGATGAAAAACCAGAAAGTCACCGTGAAATTCAAAGGCAAAACATACTCCGTTAAAGTGAACAAAAAAGCCATAGGCAAACTTAAACTATCCAAGAAAGTTGCCAAAAAACTTAAAAAAGGCAAAAAGTATTCTGTTAAAGTTACCTATATGGGTCCGAAACTTTATAAAAAAGTAAAACTCACAGTTAAGTTTAAAGGCAAAAAATACAAGGTCAAAACCAACGTTAAAGGCATTGCCAAGTTTAAAGTAACTAAAAAGATGGTTAAAAAATTCAAAAAAGGCAAAAAAGTAAAATATACAATAACCTATAAGAAAGATAAAATTATAAGATACGTAAAAATTAGATAATTTATCTTTCTTATCTTAAAAATATAAAAATGGGAAAACTATTTCATGTGTTTAAATATCATGGATTTAGTGAAAAACTTGTTTCGGCGCCGATAATTTTAAGATTTTCCCAATATCTGTCAAAGTAGTGTAAAATATATTTTTTATTTTATTTTTATCCAATATCTCTATTGCTTATCCAAGTTTCAAAACTTTGTATAATTTATAAATTAATAAAAATCTGCTTGAAGAGTTTGCATCTCTAGCAACCGGTTTTTCTTGAGATAATTTCTTATATATTAACAAATCCATCTCTAGACATCATAATTGAATGGATATGAGTCTTCAATCCCATAAGTACTATCTTTAAGATTTCTTAAGACATTAAGTGCATCTTCAATATCATAATCCATAATGATTATACTCCAGAAATTAATTTTCAAATGTAAAATTTATATATAATATGGAACATATCAATTATAATGTTATTTTTAAAAAAATGCACTCTATTTTTTATATTTGTTTTATTCATATTAACTTGCACTCAGGCAATTTATGCAGTTGATAATGAGACTCAAATTGAAAATACGGATAGTATAAATGAACAAGTTTGTTTAACTGAAGATAATACAATATCTGATGATGTTAACAGTTTAGATGAAGACAATGATAAAGATGAGTTAAATGTTGATAAATTGGCGGATTCTCATGAAAAAATCAATATTACAATAGAACCGATTAAGGTAACTTCTACTTACCAGATTGGAAACTATACATTTAAAATTACAGACTCCCAAACCGGAGATTTAATTGTTAACAAATCCATAAAATTTAAAGTACGCATATATGGAAAAGTAGTTCAGTATGACAAAGAGCAAACAACAAAAACTGATGAAAATGGGGTTGCAACTTTCTTTTTAAATAAAATTAATGATACTCTTAATCCCAATAATCATAATCTAAATGTGGGAACACATAATCTCACCATAACCGGATTGGATGATTTAAATGGAAAACTGGTAACTCCAATAACTGTTGAAAAAATAGATGCGACAGTTACTGTGGAACCATACTCTGAAGAAAACGGAAGTTCCAAAAAGGTTATTATAAAAGTCACAAGCAAACAGACAGGCGAAGGAATCTCCGATGCAAAATTATTCATAGAAATCCCCGATTCAGTTGAAAAAAATTTCACTGTCCCTGCATCTGAAAAAGGAATAGTCGAAGTTAATGTGACATCGTTAGGTATTGGTACACATGCTATTAATGTAACAACTATTGATTCAAATATAAATCCTACTAATACCTCTTCAACAATCACAATAAATAAGGTTAAATTGAATATAAAACTTGCTTCAATAATTGAATATTATAATAGTGGAAATACAGCGGTTTTATATATTACTAATCAACAGGGTCGGCCAATGGCAAATGTTAATGTAAAAGTTAAAGTTGACGGCACTACATATAATGCGAAAACACTTAAAGAAGGTAAAATCACCGTAAAAACTCCTTTAAAAACAGGATCACATGAATTGGAGGTATTAATTAACAGCAACTTATATTCCGGACAGTTAACTAAAAAATTCACAGTCAAAAAAGCAAAAGGAAACGTGAAAATATCAACAAAAACAGTTTATTATAAAAGCGGAAAGCTATTAAAAGTCAAATTGATTAATTCAATAACAAAACAGAGTATTTATAATTCTAAAATAAAAGTATTATTTAAAAAATCTAATAAAGTAATATATAAACTTGATACACAAACTAACGGTAAGGGTATACATTTATTTAATATATTATTGAAACCGGGTAAATATAGGATTATAGTAACAGGAAAGGATTCAGGAAATGTTGATGTTAAAAAACTTTCAGAAAAATTCACTGTTAAGAAAAATCCTCTTTCACTGTCTTTGAAAAAATCATCTAAAAAGATTAAAATTAAAGCGGTCAGTAAAAAAACTAAAAAAGCAGCCGGTGATGTTAAACTCAAGATTAAAGTAAAATCCGGTAAAAAAATTAAAACATATAATAAGGTAACTAATTCAAAAGGTTGTGTTTCAATTAAAATGAAATCCGGAACATATCAGGTAACTGCTAATGTTATGGATGATGGTTATATAGTTAAATCCCTTAAAAAGAATGTTAAAATTTAAAAATATTCATTAACATTGAAAAAGACTTCATAGGTTTTTCCCCTCACAATAAAAGGTGGGGGGGGTTGAAAACTTAACATGGCCACCAGCAACTTGCGGTGCCATTCACTTGACAAACTTTATATTATCATAAAAACAAACTATTAGTGATATGTATGAATGAGGTAATGATAAATTGGGTGTATGTTGTTCTTCTATTTATACTGGGTGTTTTCACATACAAAAGAAAATCCCTTGATTTGATAGGATCAGCAGTTATGATTGTCATGGGTGTAGTTATAATCTTTTCAGCAGGTGTCAGTTGGCTGCTTTTGATTGTACTGTTTCTTATAGTGTCACTTCTTGCAACAAGACACTCTAAAAAATACAAGAAATCCCTTGGTCAGTTCGAAGGCAGAAGAACAACAAAAAATGTTATCTCAAATGGGGTTGTGGCATGTTTTATGGCCGCATTCGGAGGATACTACCTACCGTTTGTCGGAGGTTTCATTGGAGCCATCGCAACAGCAACTTCAGATACTCTGGCTTCAGAAATTGGAGTACTCGACAAGCACCCAAGACTGATTACTACTTTTCAAAGCGTGGATCCAGGTACCAATGGTGCGGTTTCAGTTTTGGGAACTGCCGTTGGAATAGTTGGAGCAGCAATCATCGGTATTGCAGCATTCTTTTTGGGGATAGTTCCAAGACCCGAATCTGCAATCATGGTTTCAGTTATTTCAGGTACAATCGGATGTTTTATGGACAGTATTTTAGGTGCAGTTTTTGAAAACAGGGGACTTATAACCAATGAACATGTAAATCTTCTTGCTACAATTTTTGGTGCGATTGTGGGAATTTTATTGATTTGAAATACAGAAAAAGATAAGGAGTTTGCAAGAGAAATAAGGAATCAAAGGATTGTCTTATTCTAAACTGGCAATCCTAATTCTATTATTTCATCATCAGATAATTGTATATCTTTTAAATCAAGATGAAGAGCATATTGTCTTTCAGGATCTTTTTCAATTATTCTATAGTTAAAAACCAAAGTTATAAAAATAATGAATTACAAACCTATTATTCATGGTAAGACCTAAAACTAAGAAACTTAACCGACACATGAATAAAAAACAGTTGAATAAAAAAATAAGGAAATTAGAGGAAGATACAAAAGT
>CACYBU010000148.1 GCA_902772665.1 uncultured Methanobrevibacter sp.
AAACTGATATTAGTAAGCCTATCGATAAATGAAAAATAAGTCACAGAATAATTTAGTAGTAAGTAATTAAATAAAAAAAGAAGAATTGTAGATTTAAATTGAATTAAAACAATCAATTTCCATAATACTGCCAACATCCAACTTAATAAACTTCGGATTTTCTCCTTGCTGAAAATAAATATGATAAAAGGTTGTCTTTTAATATGAGACAAACCTAAACTACATTACTTTATTCGACAGATTTTATCATGGTTAAAATCATTTTATAAGGACTGTTTTCAGCTTGAAGAGCATGAGGTTCATTTGCAGGCATTATGATTATCTCACCTTTTTTAACAGTGTGTTTTACACCTGAAATTGTGATTTCAGCTTCACCGTCAATAATCTGAACCAATGCATCAAATGGAGCTGAATGTTCAGACAGTCCCTGTCCCTGATCAAATGCAAAAAATGTTACTGTTCCAAGTTCTTTTATGATTACTTCACGACTGATTACACTGTCATCCTGATAATCAACCAATGACTGAATATCTAAAGCTTTTGCCTTAATGTCCTCACTCATAATCTATTCTCCCATTATTGTTTTGATATCAGCGATTGCATCACCGGTTGTTGGGGTTAAGTTGTAATTTTCAACCAGAACATTTAAAATGTCCTCATTTGCCCATGCAGGAAGTACAGGTCCAATCCACATGTCAGTTTTTCCAAGGTACAGCAAAGCCCAGAGAACCGCTGCTGCTTTCTGTTCCATCCAGCTTAAAACGATTGTTAAAGGCAGATCGTTTAGCGGAAGGTCGAATAATTCGGACAATGCCAGTGCAACGTCAACTGCAACAATTGTGTCATTGCACTGTCCCACATCAAGCAGTCTTGGAATTCCTTCGATATCTCCAAGGTCAAGGTCATTGAATTTGTATTTACCGCATGCAAGGGTTAAGATAACTGTGTCTTCAGGAAGGTTGGCTACAAATTCCCTGTAGTAATCGTTGTGTTTTGCCGCCTTGTCACATCCACCGACAACAAAGAATCTTTTGATTTTACCATCGAGTACCAATTCCTTGATTTTATCAGCGTGCTCCACGATTGCGCCTGCACTCCATCCGGTTGTAATTGTGGTCAGCTCTTCAGCCTCAAGACTTCCAAGGGACTTTGCACATTCAATGACTTGTGAAAAATCATAATCCTCCACTGTTTTTACACCTTCAAGTTTTGCAACATCCATTGTAAACATTCTTTCCTTATATGCGTCAAGTGCCGGAAGGACACAGTTACTTGTCCCAACAATAGCAGCATTATATTTTTTAAAAACTGTTCTTTGATCGTGCCATGCTCCACCGAGCTGTCCGGCAAGGTTTTCATATTTGTTAAGACCAGGATATCCGTGAGCAGGAAGCATTTCGGAGTGGGTGTAAACCTTGATGTCGGTTCCCTCTACCTGTTTTAACAATTCTTCCAGTGCCTTCAGATCATGGCCGGTTACGATAATTGCAGGACCTTCCTGCGCTCCGACTTTTACTTCAACAGGCTGAGGTTCGCCGTAGGCTTCGATGTGTGCATCCTTAAGAAGTCTCATAACTGCAACACTTTTTTCACCTGCTTCAAGAGCCAGTCCAACAAGGTCCTCAACGTCAAAGTTGACGTTGGTCAGGGTGGTGTATAATCCTTTGGTTAAAAAAGCATCGATTTCAGGGTCGTATTTTCCCAGGACATTTGCATTATAGTTGTATGCGCTGATTCCCTTCATGGTAAAAATCAGGTTGTCCTGCAATCTTGCTACTGTTGGTTTTTTACCACAAACTCCGCTTACTGTACATCCGGTTCCCCTGGCAGTCTGGGAACACTGATAACAAAACATATCTAATCCTTCTGTCATAATAATAACCTCGTTTTAATCTTTAATCATAGTATATCATTAGTTGATATATAAAGATTTTGTCACTTAACAAGGGTGAAAAGTAACTTTTATATAACATTTCCTACAGAACAGTTATTATGGATGAAAATATATCTGTATTGAAGGGAATGGGTCTGACAATGTATGAAGCACAGGCATATGTAACGCTTGCCTCATTAATCTCAGCACCTGCAGTTGAAATATCCAAAAAATCAAACATCCCCCGAAGCAAAATATATGACGTTTTGAAGGGTCTGGCGAGGAAGAATTTCATTGAAGTCGAAAACGGGAGACCACAGACCTATAATGTGATATCACCTGTCGAGGTACTGAACCGTGAAAGAAACAGAATCAATGATAAAATTGATGACACAATATCCAGACTAACATACACCTATGAAAACGGAATAAATCAGGTTCAGGCTCCGATATGGAGAATATATGGAGTTGAAAAGATTATTGCACAGGAAGTCGAAATCATTGAAAGATCAAAAAACTCAGTCAACATGAGAATAGGATTTCTCTTTGAAGGCGAAGGAGAGGCACTCATTAAAGCATTCAAAAGAAAACCTGGAGTAAAAGTTAATATTTTGGCTTCGCCAACCTGCTACATTAACGATGAAAAGATAAACATCATTAAAATGTTTGAAAATGCAGAAATCAACATTCAAAAGGCAGACATTCCATTTGTAAAGGTGCTGATTAGCGATTCCAGAGAGATGATGCACACCTATACCAAGTTCAGCGAAGATAAACGCAACGTAATTCCCGAAACCGCAATAGGAATATGGAACAAGTACGAGGACGTTGCAAGAAACTATGATGAACGGTTCATGAACCAGCTGAAGAAAATTGAACTTTCCCGTCCTTAGAGGACGGGGATTCGCAAACCAAAAAATCATCTAAAAAAAACAAGTTTTTTTGATTATATTTTTGGATATTTTTTACTGCACCGTAGTCCCTACGGTTTCTAAACCTTTGTTTAGTATGT
>CACYBU010000149.1 GCA_902772665.1 uncultured Methanobrevibacter sp.
AGCAGCAGAAATGATTTTAAGAATTGATGATGTAATTGCATCAACCAAAGGCCCTGAAGATATGGGTATGGATCCTTCCGCAATGGGCGGAATGCCTCCAATGATGTAAATTCTTTTTACATCACTTTATTTCTTTTTTTTATGTATAAACATAGACTCATTTTTAAAACATCAACTGACGATGAAATATTTTATTTAAAAGACACAATTTTAATTAATTTTAATGTTCCCCGTAACGGACTGACAACTTCTCAATTAAACGGCGGAACAAATGATTTCTACAGGCATGTTTTCAATCAGCATCTCTCACAGGATAAAATTGACTATCTTGAAAATCACAATGTTTGTGAGTATTTAATAAAAGAATGCAAATCATTTAAAATTAATCCTGATTTTTCAGCTGGTCTGATTACTCTTGCCCAAATGAAAAATGTAAGCATTGTTACAAAACAATTTAAAAATATTGAAGTTACAGCAATAACAACTGCCGGTGTGAGAACCAATGCATCACGGGCAGGCGATGATTCATCTTATTATGAACACAACGGCGAGTTTAAACCTGGTACCATAAACATTATTTTACTTGCCAATATCTGTCTGGAAAAACCAACACTGGCCGAAGCCTTCATGACAGTTACAGAAGCTAAATCAGTCGCCCTTAATAATTTAAAAATTCCTTCACAGTATTCCAGCGGATATGCAACAGGAACAGGAACTGATGGGGTGGCAATTTTTTCAAATTCAGATTCAATTGAAACATTAACAAATGCCGGAAAACATTCCAAACTTGGTGAACTGATTGGAAATGCAGTTATTGAATCTGTAACAAAAGCGATTGGAAAACAGGTTTGGATTACAAAAAAATCACAGTCAAATGTTTTGGTAAGGCTGAACAGATACACATTGGATATTAATGAATTTTATGATAATCTGGACTGTGACAAATTTGAATTTATCAAACAACTGCAAATTGATGCACGAAACCAGAGATATGTGGCTCTTACAACATCCATTCTAAATTTAATTGATGAAATCAATGAAGATTTAATTAAAAAGGAAGAAGCTTATGATTTAGCAATTGAAATAAAAGAAAAATGTAATACTTATCCAATAAAGAAATTACTTGAATATTGGATAAATTATTTCATTTGTTAGAGTCGAATTCAATTATCTCTCCGTTGTCCTGAACGATTTTAGCTATTGAATCTTCTGCGGCTTCTAATTTATCATTACATATTTTAACTAATCTCATTGCTTTGTCAAATTCATCAATTGCTTCGTCCAACGGCACATCACCGTTTTCTAATTTTTCAACGATTTCTTCCAGCTGTTTTAGACTTTCTTCAAAACTTAAATTTTCCATTATATCACCTTTGTGTTTATTGTTCCATCTTTTAATTCAATATCAACTTTATCTCCGGCTTTAACATCATTTACTGATGATATGATATTCTCATCAGTTTTGGCTATTGAATAACCTCTTTTCAATGTTAAAAGCGGATTCAGTACTTCCAGTTTATTTATATTTTTTAAGCATGCATTCCGTTTATTCTTTGTAATTTCATTGGGATTTTTTAAGATATGGGAGTTTTCCAATTTAAACAATTTATTTCTGTTTTCAGTAATTATATTATTTGCTGTGAAGTTTAATTTATTTACTAAACTCTCCAATTGCATTTCTTTTAATTTGTACATTGATTCAGGGTTTTTTAAGATTGATGATTTTTCTATTTGCATCAGTTTATTCTTATTCTTTTCAACTATCGTCTTTGATGCGAAGTTTAACCTATTTATTAGGCTGTCTATCTGTATTCCTTTAGTATTATAAATTGATTCGGGATTTTTAAAAATCGGGGATCTTTCTAACTGTATAAGTTTATGCTGGTTTTTTGTAACTATTGTTTTTGATGCGAAGTTTAACCTGTTTATCAAACTGTCCATGTGCATTCCTTTAATGTTATAAATAGAATCGGGGTTTTTGAAAATGTTTTTTTGGAAAATATGATCTAATTTAGTTTTATTATATTTTATTTTATCTTCCATTTTTTTGTTTAGTCTCTGTTTCAGCAAGTTAACATTTTCCTTAACCTTGTCTAATTCGGGCACTGCAAGTTCTGCGGCTGCAGTAGGTGTTGGCGCTCTTTTATCGGCTACAAAATCAGCTATTGTGTAATCAATTTCATGGCCTACAGCACTTATTACAGGAATTCTGCAGTTATAAATTGCATATGCGACTTTTTCTTCGTTGAATGGCCATAAATCTTCAATGCTTCCCCCTCCACGTCCGACAATCAGTGTATCCAATTCAAATTTCTCTGCATTTTCTATTTGCTTTACAATCTGTGATGCTGCCTGGTCGCCCTGAACTAATGTTGAGAATATTAAGATTTCACAAACTGGATATCTTCTTTTAATTGTGGTAATGATGTCTCTTACTGCAGCACCGTTTTGTGCTGTAACGACTCCGATTTTTTTAGGGTATTTTGGTATTGCTTTTTTATGAGAGTCTTTAAAGAGTCCTTTTTTATTGAGATTCCTTTTCAACTGTTCGAAGGCAACGTGTAAATTTCCGACTCCGTCTTCAGTTATTCTTGTAGCATACAACTGGTATTTCCCGTTTTTTTCATAAACTTCGACGCTTCCTTTTATAATTACTTTATCTCCGTCTTTCGGCGTGAATTTAAGGAATCGGTCTTTATTGTTTTTATACATAATTGCACTGATTTGTGAATTTTCATCTTTTAAAGTGAAATAACTGTGTCCGCTGGGATAAGTTTTGTAATTGGAAATTTCTCCCTGAATAAGAATATTTTTCAGGTTTGAATCCATTTTTAATTTTTTGTTGATATAGGAATTTATTTCCGATACTGTGTATGTTTTCTTTTCCATAAGTTCACCTTAAGATATTATGTTATTATGTTGTAGCTATTTATAGTATTTTACTTTTTATTTGTCTCATTTTGTAAAATTATTCTTGAGTGGTTATAATATTTGAGAGTCATAAAGATTATCAAGCTATCCCTCGTTAACTTACGAGTTCACATAATATTCTTTTATATTTCTTGTAGGGGGAATGGCAGTAATTTTTTTGTTTCGATTCTGTTAATGTATGCTTTTTATTTTCTAATTAAGGCCATATATGGTCTTAGTTTTTATTTTTAAATTGTTTTCTTAATTTTGCGGATTGTGCTTTTTTCTTGAAAATATGGTCAGAAAAACAAAATTTTTATAAAATCAAATTAACAAAAAACATCAATAACGGCAATTTA
>CACYBU010000150.1 GCA_902772665.1 uncultured Methanobrevibacter sp.
CTTGTACTTCTTATGAGTATCCCAGCAGTAGCATTTTTTTATGGAGGACTAAGTAAAAGAAACAACGTTTTCAATACAATTTTTTTAACATTCATTGCATTTGCAATTATAAGCGTGCTTTGGGTAGCATTTGGTTATCAGTTTGCATTTGGAAATGATATTTATGGATTAATCGGTTCACCAACAAATTTCTTTTTACAGGGAATTGGTTTGGATGACTTAAATGGTACAATTCCGACATTGCTGTTTGTAATGTTTCAGTGTGCATTTGCAGGAATCACCTGTGCAATTATGTCAGGTGCTCTGGTTGGAAGAATGAAAACAAGAGCATGGGTAATATTTGTACCGATATGGGCATTGCTTGTATACGTCCCTATTGCCCATTGGGTATGGGGAGGAGGATGGTTAATGCAGCTGGGTGCACTTGACTTTGCAGGAGGTGCAGTTGTTCACATTAACTCAGGAATCTCCGCTCTTGCAGTTGCTCTCGTATTGGGAAAAAGGAAAAACGACGCATTGATTCCGCATAATTTAGGATATGCCGTACTTGGAGCTGCACTGCTATGGTTTGGATGGATGGGATTCAACGGAGGATCAGGTCTTGCAGCAAACGGTCTTGCGGCAAATGCAATAATAGTATCAAACATCGCAGCGGCAATGGGTCTTATTGTATGGACAATAATTGATATGGTTAAAGTTGGAAAACCAACAGTTTTAGGTGCAATATCCGGTGCGGTAGCAGGTCTGGTAGGAATTACTCCCGCAGCAGGTTTTGTAAATGTTCCCGGAGCAATGGTCATTGGTGCGGTCGCTCCGATAATATCATACTATTCAATCAATTATTTAAAACCTAAACTTGGATATGACGATGCACTTGATGCATGGGGGATTCACGGAATGTCCGGTGTATGGGGAGCAATCGCAACAGGAATATTTGCAGTTCCGGCAATTGGAGGTGCAGCAGGATTATTCACAGGTAATCCGAATCAGCTCATAATACAGATAATAAGCGTAATTGCCACAATCATTTATTCATTCACAGTAAGTTATATATTGGCAAAAATCCTAGATAAATCATTAGGGGGTATTAGAGTAGATGAACATGAAGAAATAGGAGGACTTGATTCACATCTTCACAAGGAATCTGCTTATAACTTTAATTCATAGGAGGGATAATAAATGAAACGTATTGTTGCAATAATAAGACAAGAAAAATTTGATGATGTTAAAAAAGCCCTGGTGGAAGTTGGCTGCGAAGGAATGACAGTTACCGAAGTAAAAGGCAGAGGCAGTCAAAGAGGAATCAGACAGTCATACAGGGGATCCAGTTACTGTGTTGATTTGATTCCAAAAACACGTATTGAAATTGTTGTAAAAGATGAGGGTTTGGATGCCCTTGTCGAAGCAATTAAAAAAGGGGCACACACAGGAAACATCGGTGACGGGAAAATATTTATTCAGCCGGTGGATAATGTGATTAGAATAAGAACAGGCGAAGAGGGGGATGGAGCTGTGTAGCTAAATCTCCTTTTTTAAACCAAATAAACGAAAGTTTTCGTTTTTTGATATCTCCCTTTCCGGAAAATAATGTTTTTTGCATTATTTTCCTCTTTTTTTCATGTTAATATGAAATTACCACGCCATTAATGTCTGAAATATCAACCCATGTAGATATGCCTGAAACCTCATAGAGAACACCGTTGATGTATTCATATGATACTTTCTTATTGTCGCTGGTTAAATGAATATTGTTGCCGTTTATATCATCAACCCTTTTAATAATTCCTCCATATTCATCCGAATCAGCAACAACAATATCTCCTACATGTACATCATGTGTTTTATTTATAAGCACCTTCTGACCGTCCTGTAAGGTGGGAAGCATTGACGTTCCGTCAACATTGATGACAACGGGAATCTGGTCGGGTCCGATAATCGAATCTACATTGATTTCAACATCTTCCAGACCATATTTCCTGCAGATATCTTCAATGCCATGTCTGTAAGCGACAATATCTGTGGTGGTGTCATTCATAACCTCAAAACTGTAATTGCAGATTGCACTGTTCAGACCACGTTTGTCAATGTCTGCAAACGTTTTGGTTTCAACACTGATGTTTTCACCGTCATTGTAGATGTCAACGGTATTATTGCCGAACAGCATGATTCCGGCCAAAATAATTAAAATAAGAATAACTAAAGCTAAAATAATCCTTTTAGCCATCCTAATCACTCTTCCATAATGTTTAAATCCATATTCAATAGAGCTTTCATTGTTTCAATATCAATCTGTCCCGGAGCGGTCACGTCAGTTCCGGCGGCGAATGTTATTGGTGATTCGAATTTGGATGCCATAACTCTTGTATAGCTTCCCAAATCGCCCATGGAAATGGCGATAGTGTTGTCGCAGTGGGATAAAACGGCCAGTATTGTTAATGTATCTTCAAGATTCTGAGGCATAAAAGCCACCTTGGCAATGTCTCCCATTTCATGTTCCTTTTCAACAATATACATTATTTCATTCAAATCTGGAGTTTTTTCGAAATCATGATATGAAACAATGGTCTTCACGCCGGTATCATGAATCTTTTGAATGTATTCGTCATCACTTTGAAGTTCAATATCCACATATTCAACCAAATCACAGCACTCGTATAAAATATTGAATCTTTCATCTTCGCTTCCCCGGAATACACCTCCTTCACTGTTAATCCTATTGGTGGCTATCATAGGGAAGTTAATTTCTTCAATAGTATTCTTAATCTTGCCTATTTCGGGTTTTTTAAGTGCATCTATTCTGAACTCCAATACGTCGGCACCCTTGTCGATACAGTCATTTGCAACTTCAATAACGTCCTCGTATTTTTCCTGAAAAATAGGAATTGCAATTTTTGTTTGTGAATACATTATTATACTATATATTTGTCACTATAATTAAATTTTTTTAAAAACTTTATATAAATTGAGAAACATATTATATATCAATAAAATTTAAAAGTTTTATTTATTATATTAAATCAACTATACAAGGTGTTAATTTGAAAATTACAGCTATAGGTGCGGATATATCAAAAAATGATGTGTCCTGTAGTTCTAAGCTAGTAGAAACTATTGAAAAAAACCTTCAAACAGTTAAAGAATTAGGTGCAAGAGATGTGGCTTTAACAAATGTCACAGGGGATGATGTTGTTGTAAGTGCATTTGTAGAAGATGATTTGCTAGAATCTGTCAATGAAGGTTTGGTTAATGTTTTAAAGATGAGTGCAGAAAATCTCGGAGATTTGTCCGGAATTTCAGATACTCCCGAAGATGCGGGGGAAGGCATATCCTATGCTGAAGCAACAATAAGAAAGGATTTCTACCCTGATGCTATTGTACTGGGTTTTGATACATACGGTGGCGAACCGTTTGTGGCTGATGTTGCAAACTCAGCAATCGAAGCTGCAAGTGGTATGAAAAACTGTACTGATGTCTCTGATTATATAGAACCGAAAACGAGGAAAATACCTGGTGTAGGTTATGTTTCACCTGAAACCGATGATCCGGTTGTCGTTGCAACCGTTGAAAACATCGAATCTATAGGTGTTATTTCCGGAGCCATGATTGGTGCTGCACTTGGAAATAAAAACGTTTATTTAGTTAAAAGAGGAACAACTTGTAATGTATTGCCCGGCAGTGTAATATTTTCAGCTACTGCTTTTATGAATGGAAACGTAATAGATTTGGCGGTTCCATTTGAAAATAAAACAAGAATATTAAGATAGGAGAGTTATTATGATTTTATTAAATGAAGATACAAAATGTTTAGTTCAAGGAATAACAGGTAAACAAGGTTCATTCCACACAGAACAAATGTTAAAATACAATACCAATATTGTAGCCGGTTTGACTCCTGGAAAAGGAGGTCAAGATTTCTTGGGAGTTCCAATTTTCAACTCCATGGAAGAGGCAACTGAAGAAGTGGATATCAATTCTTCAATAATATTTGTCCCGGCTAGATTTGCAAAAGACGCAGCTTTTGAAGCAATAAGACATTTGGACCTTGTTGTTATTATTTCAGAACATATTCCTGTTCATGACAGTATGAAAATCATGGCATATGCAAAAGAAATGAACACAACTGTCATCGGACCTAATACTCCTGGAATTATCTCACCTGGTGTCGGTAAATTAGGTATTATGCCTACCCATATTTTTAAGGAAGGTAACGTGGGTGTAATTTCAAGAAGCGGTACACTAACCTATGAAATTGCAAGTGAACTGACAAATGCAGATATCGGTCAGAGCACAGCTGTCGGAATAGGTGGAGACCCGGTAACCGGAGACAATTATGTTGATATATTGAAAAGATTTGAAAAAGACGACCAGACTGATGCCGTTGTATTAATAGGCGAAATCGGAGGAACTGCCGAAGAAAGGGCTGCGGCATTCATCGCTGAAGAAATGTCAAAACCTGTAGTGTCATATATTGCAGGAAGAACTGCACCTCCTGGCAAAAGAATGGGGCATGCCGGAGCTATCATTCAGGGTAATTCCGGTACTGTTACAAGTAAAACTCAGGCTTTAAATGATGCAGGTGTTGAAGTAGCGAAAAAACCATCTGAAATTGTAGAATTACTTAAAAAGGTAATATAGATGTCAAATCAGGAAATCATCGATAAATTATTGAATGGTGAAATAAAACTTTATCAGGTTGATAAGGAAGTTTCCCCAAAACAGGCAACCGATATTAGAAGAGAATTCCTCGAACAGAAATATAATCTGAAACTGACCAATATCTCAAATTATACTCTGGATATGGAAAGGGCATCCGCCCGTAACATTGAAAATTCAATTGGAGTGCTGCAGCTTCCTATGGGTATTGCAGGACCGTTAAAAATTAAAGGGGAATACTGTAATCGTGAAGTATTTGTTCCACTTGCAACATCTGAAGGAGCATTGGTTGCATCAATCAACAGAGGGGCATCTACAATAACTGCTTCGGGAGGGGCAAATGCAAGAGTTGTATCTGATATTATGACCCGTGCACCTACAATTAAATGTGAAGGTGTAAGTGATGCTTTAAAAATCAAGCAATGGTTTATTGATAATTTCGATGAATTAAAAGAGATTGCTGAAAGTACAACTTCCCACGGCAAATTAATTAAAATTGACCCTATCTTAATTGTCGGAAGCTATGTCTATCCGAGATTCGTTTTCTCAACCGGAGACAGTATGGGAATGAATATGGTAACAATAGCTTCTGAAAAAATCCTCAACAAACTTGCAGAGGAAACCACTGCAACTCACATTGCATTAAGCGGCAATGTCTGTGTTGATAAAAAACCCGCTGCCATAAATCTTGTTGAAGGAAGAGGCAAAAGCGTTATAGCAGACATATTGATACCTGAAGATATTGTAGCTAAAAAACTGAAAACAACTGCCGAAGCAATCGTTGAGGTAAACACAGCTAAGAATCTGATAGGTTCAGCTGCCAGCGGATCCATGGCATTCAATGCACATTATGCAAACATGGTTGCAGCAATATTTCTGGCAACCGGTCAGGATGCTGCTCATGTCGTTGAAGGATCTTTAGGAATTACAACCGCTGAAAACCGTAACGGTGATTTGTATTTTTCCGTAAACCTACCTGACCTGCCTGTTGCAACAGTCGGTGGAGGAACCAGTTTGGAAGTTGCTCATGAAGGGCTGGAAATTCTCGGTGTTGCAGGTTCCGGAAAAGCACGTGAATTCGCAGAAATCGTAGCTACAACCGTTTTGGCTGGGGAATTGTCACTGGTTGGAGCACTGGCGGCAGGACATCTTGCAAGGGCTCATCAGGAACTTGGAAGAGGATAATTATGGATGAGTTTTTAGATTCCCTATATCCTGAAATCACTCTTGAAACTGATGATTTGACAATGACCATATCAGTTAAAAAGGATTATTCTCACATTGAAGATTTGGATAAAAGAAAAGAAGAATTCATCAGTGATTTAAATGAATTTATAAGGGAATTTAGCGAAACTTCTGAATCCAAACAGTTCATGGCTTATTTTGACTAGTATTTGGAATCCAGTTTTTCAAATACTTTTTTAACATTTACTTTTGTTTCAAAACACCCTGTTTTTTCAAGCAAAACTCCCTGTGGGCAAAAATCGGAAAGCAACATCATCATCTGGTTTAAGTCTTCATGGCAAGCCACACCGAGAACTGCCTGAAACTTGTTTTCCATTACAATTTTTTTAACAAAGCTGGATCCGGGAACAATATATAATTTATAGCCTAAAGGGTCTGATTTCTTTTTGATAACTCCAATTGAACATAATCCGCATTCAGTACAATTCAGACCTTCCTTCTGAAGTGTTGCAGGACAGTCTCTATGTCTTAAACAGTGAGGCAGGAAAATCAATGTTTTTTCAGCGGAGATTTTTCTAAACCTCTCTTTGTTGATGTCATCCCTTACCTTTATTGCAATGTCGTCAATGAGATGGTCATCCAATTTTAAAAAATGAGCTATTGTCTTGAAAGGTGAATATAATAAGTCAACAATATACAACAGAAATCTCGGGAATTTAATCTTGTTTTTACGGGCTATAAAATATCCTAAAATTACAACGATGACAAACAGTATCAGGAGCAGTACGACTAAACTGACCACCAACTGTCCTAAAAACATATAAAATGAATCGATGAATAACATTATCATACCTAAAATTTCTCAATAGTATAATTGTCAAAGTCCCTATTTAATTTGACACCTGTAGGTGTTTTTACTATCTCAATTCCGGATAAACTGTCACAGGAACATAAAACGTTCTGTTCAGGATGAGTTCCTGGGATAATATTGCAGTTCAGATTTACTCTATCACCTATTGATATCACTGTTTCCAGATGTTTAGTTGACGGGTGATCCTTATTTAAAATAACGAGCGGTGAAGATTCAACACGGCTCAGATATGCCTGTGAACGGATGGCTCTTTTGTCTTTTTTAAAGTTTGAAACAGCAATAATGTCATCTGATTCTAAAAACTGAACTATTTCTTCATTGTCCTGTGTTGCGATAAATAACATTTTCTTATCATCACCCACCTTGACAACTCCTACCATACCTGTTTCACCTTCAAGAAACAGTATTTCATCATTTTTAAAATCAATATTTGTCATAATATCACTAAAAAATAAAAAAAAGAGAGTAAATAAATTTACTCTGCAAGTTCAACATTGTCACTTTGACAAGACGGACAAATTACTTTTTTTCCAAGTCCTTTAAAGGAATTTCCACAGTCTTTGCAGTGGTATTTTTTTGTTTTCAATTTTTTCATATCAACATCGGCCATTGGCCCTCCACTTGAACACATATTGTATCACCTTGTTAATTATATTTGTATGGTAATATTATTAATAGTTTATTTTATTTCTTATTGATTTGATTTCAAGTAATGTTTTTTCATCGGGGTTCAGGTTGTATTTAATTTCCAGATAATACAGTGTCTGACGGTAAAGTTTATTTTCCATATACTCATTAGTCAGCTCATCAAGCATACTTAATATGAAGGGATTGGCTTCAGTCTGTATTTTTTCACTTTCAATCAGTTCCATGCACCGGCTGGCTGTTAAATCTTGAGCTTCATTTTTTGATGGGATATTTTTAATCTCCCTGTATGCCAGCGGACTTAAATCATATTCCATGCTGTATTGAAACAGTGCCTGCGCAGTTTTTGTCTGATTTTTTTCAATATAGTAGTATCCAAGATTTCTGTAGCATCTTGCAATGTCCTGGGGAGAATATGCATATCTTAAAGCGTCACATGTCAGCTTAAAGTATTCGTCAAAGTTATTGGTGTGTATTTTATGTATCTCTGCCAGTTCCAGTATTATCCTTGATGAAACAGGATTTATTTTAACTGCCTTTTTCAAATACTTTTCAGCTTTCGGGTATTGTCCGGTTTCAAGAAGTAAAAATCCGTAAATATAGTATAAATCAAGCAGCGGCTGGCTGTTGGGAATATATTTGAGTTCTTTTTTTAAACCGATATAGTTTCTAAACACCAGTTCTTCCAGGAGATTTGTAAAGAAATGATACTCGATGAGGTCATCATCTTCAAACATCGGATTAAAAGTTGCCATGAATTCATCTAGTTTTTTTAAGGGAGTTTCATAATTTCCTTCGTCAATATCATAATATATGTCATTTAAAATGTCAACTATAGGGGTTTCATTTTCTGAAATCTCAATAAATTCATTTTTTTCATCTTCACTCATGCACTCCCAAATTAACTGTGAAATCTCTTTTATAATCTCTGTACTTTGAGGATGGTCTTTGTAGACTTCAATCTGGCTCGACAGGTACTGTTTGTTAAGCTCATTGTTTTCACTAAGATTTGACTTAATATTTTCAATTATTTTTTCATACATTTACACACCTGTTTGGGTAATATTTTTATATTACCTCCAACCTATTTATTAATGTATAAAAACTTAGTTTTATATTTTTATTAAAAAAATTTAAGGTGATTATGAAATGGCAAATCAACCAATTTTTATCCTTCCCGAAGGAACAGAAAGATATTCAAAAAGAGATGCTTTAAGAATGAATATCACTGCAGCTAAAGTATTAGCAGGTATTGTGAGAACTACTTTAGGCCCTAAAGGTATGGATAAAATGTTAGTTAATTCATTAGGTGATGTAACCGTTACCAATGACGGTGCAACTATTATGAGAGAAATGGAAATCAACCAACCTGCAGCTAGAATGCTTGTTGAAACAGCTAAAAAACAGGAAGAAATTGTCGGAGACGGAACCACTTCTGTTGTCGTTATTGCTGGAGAATTATTATCTAAAGCTGAAGAATTGTTGGATGATGGAATTGCAACATCCGTTGTTGTAAAAGGATTCAGAAATGCTACTTCAAAAGCTGTTGAGCTTTTAGGTGAAATTGCAATCGATGCTGATGATGAAGATACTCTTAAAAAAGTGGCTGTAACTGCAATGAGTGGTAAAGGATCTGATTATGCAAAAGAACATTTGGCCAATTTAGTTGTTCAGGCAGCTTTAAGAATCAAGGAAAACGGAAAATCCGAAATAGACAATATTAACATTCAAAGGATTTCCGGGGACTCAGTTGAAGACTCATTTTTAGCTGAAGGTGTTGTAATTGATAAGGCACCTGTATCCAAAAACATGCCTAAATCTGTTGAAGAGGCTAAAATTGCTGTAATGAAATATCCGATAGAGTTAAAAGACATTAATACCGATACTAAAATTGATATAACCAGTCCTGATCAGTTCGAGGCATTCCTTAAAAATGAAGAAGACATGATTAAGGAACTTGTCAATAAAATAGTTGATTCAGGAGCAAATGTATTGTTCTGTCAGAAAGGTATTGATGACATGGCTGAACATTACCTCAAAAAAGCAGGAATCATGGCTTATAAAAGGGTTAAAAAGTCTGACATTGAAAGAATCATAAAAGCTACAGGTGCAAAACTTGTAACAGACATTGATGATTTAACTCCTGAGAAGTTAGGTACAGCAGGTCACGTATATCTTGATAAGGTATTTGACCATGAACTGACTTTCATTGAAGATTGTGAAAATCCGAAAGCTTCATCAATTGTTTTAAGAGGCAGCACTCGTTATGTTACCGAACAAATCGCAAGAGCAATAGATGACGCACTGGGTGTAGTTGCAGCAACCATTGAAGAAGGTAAAGTTCTCATTGGTGGCGGAGCCTGTGAAATAGATTTGGTAAAACAGTTAAGGGAATATGGTGAATCTGTAAGTGGAAGAGAACAATTAGCTATTTTAAAATATGCTGAAGCTTTAGAAGTCATCCCAAGAACTTTAATTGAAAATGCAGGTTTGGATACAATTAATCTGATTGCAGATTTAAAGGCGGCTCATGAAGACAATCCGTTCATCGGAATTAATGTATTCACTGGTGAAATAGTGGACATGAAAGAAGCTGGAGTAATCGAACCTTTAAGAGTTAAAATCCAGGCTTTACAATCTGCCGGAGAAGCTGCTGAAATGATTTTGCGTATTGACGACATGATTGCAGCAAGAAATGCACTCAATTCCACTGGACCTGATGAATCCGGAAATGATGCAAGTGGCATGCCACCGATGCCGCCGGCAGGAGGTATGGGCGGAATGCCTCCAATGATGTAAAATTATTTTTAATTTTACTATTTTTTTTAATTTTTTCATGCTTATTTTTAGAAACACTTTATTAAACACATTGTTTTTTATTCAAACTTAACTTTATTCAGTCGTTATGGCTTAAATAACTTTTAATCATACCCTATTTTATATGATAATTAATCTATGCACTGTTTTAATTTTAATATCTTCAAGTTACTTTAAAAATAGTTTCATATAATCAAACATATTTTTAGGATAATTCAAAAATAATTTTACTTTATAACTAATTTTCATAATGTTTTAGCCTTATTTTTAAAAATTAAACTCATTTAATGAGTTTTACTAAATAAAAAGGTTTATATAAGATATTTCTAATAAATATTGTTACTGCGATATTTTCTCGCAGATGTTTAAAAATTATTAAATGGAGGTAAATTATTTTGAACAAAAAGATATTACTCACTTTGTTAATATTACTCACGACTCTTTTTTCAGTCTGTGCTATCTCAGCAAGTGATGTTAATGTTACAGATTCATATGCTACCAGCTTAGTAGATGACACGTCAGATGCATCAGTCCCACTGGAGAATACTACTGATTCATCAGAACTTTCTGTATCAAGTGATTCAAATGTTGATAATGATTCATCTAAAGTTTCTCTATCAAGTGAAGAAGTTTTAGAATCTGATGATTCAAATATTTTATCAACCAACTCGAACAGTAATAATCTTTCAGTTAGTGATAGTGGGGTTGCTGGTCTTTCAGCTATGAACGGCGATGTAAAAACAGACAGCAACGTTTCTTCAACAATTGATGTATCTAAGACAATCACTGCAAAAGATGTTACTAAATATTATAAAGGAAGCACTCAATACACTGCAACTTTCTTAGATGCTTATGGTAATCCGTTAAACAATACTGATATTAAAATTACTGTCAGTGGAGTTGACTATACCAAAAAAACTAATGCAAAAGGGGTGGCTTCTTTAGCGATAAATCTTAAACCAGGAACTTATAAAATTGTTGCGGTTAATCCTGCAACGGGTTTTAGCCTGACCACTACATTTAAAATATTATCCACAATCACAGCAAGTGACATTTCTAAAGTCTACACTGATGACAGAAAATTCACTGCAACATTTTTGAAAAGTAACGGTAAGGCTTTGGCCAAAAAATCGATTAAGTTCAAAATCAACGGTAAAACATATAAAGTCAAAACAAACAGTAAAGGAGTAGCTAGTTTATCACTAAAAAATCTTAAAAAAGGCACATATACCATAACATCGTATAATGCCGATGGTTTAACAAAAACAAATAAGGTTAAAGTTGTTAAATCCACAACTACTTCCCTGACTACTAAAACTTACACTTTCCTCAAGAGTGATACTAAAAAAATCGATGTAACATTGCTTAATAAATTCGGTTATGCTCCGGGTAAAGGAAAAATTATTAATTTCAATGTAAACGGAAAAAAATACAGTGCCAAAACAAATGTAAATGGTGTTGCTACACTTAAATTGCCGTCTTTAAAAGCAGGAGTATATACTGTAAAATACAGTTTTGCTGGAAGCGGTTATTATAAAAAATCCAGTGCAAGTAACAAGGTATATATTATAACTACCAAAAACCCTACTTTCACAGTTAAAAGTACAACCACTTTTGGTCACGGTGCTAACACTCAATTTAAAGTTGCTTTAACAGCAGGTAAAGTTGCTTTGGCAAAAAGAACTGTTACTCTGACATTGAACGGTAAGAATTATACAAAGACTACTGACAGCAGTGGGGTAGTGTCTCTGCCTATAAATTTGGATATTGGCAAATATACGATTACATACAAGAATAATGCCGAATCAAAAATAAACTCCAAAACAGGTTCTACAACCATAACTGTTAGGGAGAGAACTCCAAATACATTAACATGGAAAAGTGATACTTCATTTACTCAGGGTTCACAGTCATATAAACTTTTATTAAAAGATTCAAACAACAATGCTTTAGCAAGCAAGACTATTAAGTTAACTGTTAATTCCAAAACCTACACTGCTACCACCTCAAAAAGTGGTTATGCAACATTCACTGTTAGTGTGGGAGCGGGAAATTTGACTGTTTCATATAAATTTGGAGGAGACAATACATATGCTCCAACTTCAGGATCCACTAAAATTGAAGTTGCCAAAAAGGTCACTGCCTCAAACGGATATGGATACTGGGTTTTTGGAGCGGATATGAAAAATGTTAATTTAAACACTTTGGCTTCCAAAGGTACAACTGATTTGTTCTTAAATTTCTATGCATTAGAAAAACATGGTCAAAGTGCTGTTGAATCCTGGATTTCCAGTGCTAACAAATTAGGAATGAGAGTACATATCTGGATGCAGGCATTTTATGATGGTGGAAATTGGGTTAATCCGGTTAAAAATGGTGCACCCAATCAGGCATTCTTCAATCAAAAGATAAATGAAGCCAAAAAATATGCAAATATCAAAGGTGTTGCAGGTGTCCATATAGATTACTTGAGATATCCTGGAAACGCATACAAGACTTCAGGAGGTACTGCAGCCATTAATGAATTTGTAAAACAGATTACTGCAGCTGTACATGGTGTTAATTCAAATCTAATTGTTTCATGTGCAATCATGCCTGAAACTACAAGTAACAAATATTATTACGGTCAGGACATGGCTACAATCAGTAAATATATGGATGTTGTAATTCCAATGATTTACAAAGGCAATTATGATTCAGGTACTTCATGGATTAAATCCACTACAAAATGGTTTGTAGACAATTCCCAGGGTGCTAAGGTATGGGCTGGTTTACAGAGTTATCAATCTGATAATAATGTTGTTAAACTATCAGCTTCTGAAATTAAAGCTGATTCACAGGCTGCCATCAATGGTGGCGGAAGTGGTGTAATCATATTCAGATGGGGTGTTACGAATTATGTTGATTTTAAATCACTGTCAGGTTATGTAACATCTTCTGCTACAGTTACTGCAACTACTACTTCATCAGCAGCTACCATATCAATTAAAAATATTATTGCAGGTGCAAATACAGTAAAATCATATTATTCAACTAATAATAAAGTGCCGACCGTAGTTTCTGCAGGAGGATACAATTTTACTGTTCCAGAATTCTTATATTTAATGGCTCAAGCCATTTATCAGATTGGCAATTCCAATACGAAAGATATTGCAATCATTAAAGGTGTTTTGGAACCTGAATCTCCTTTTGGTGATACTATGAATACCAACTTGTATATGGAGGATTATCTGGTTGTTGCAAAAAATCTTGCTGATTATATTGTTAAAAATAAGCAGGCTCCGAATTATTTATCTTCTTCTGTGGGTAATATTATATATTCGGAAGTTGTTGATACTTTCTCACGCATATTGTCATTTTATGGTATAAATTCAAGATTGCCGAATTATTCGGCTGTTGTTTACGGAACATCTTCAAGTTCCACAAGCAGCAGCACAGTTTCAATAACCGGTGCTGGTTTAAATGAGAAGAATACTTTATCAGATACTTCTGCTTATTTAAAAGCCACTACAAATTGTCCGATTACAAATTCTGCAATTAAAACTCTTGTAAAATCTCTGACAAGTGGTTTAACATCAACTAAAGATAAAGCTGTGGCGATATTTAATTATGTAAGGGATTCAATATCTTATTCCTTCTATTATGATACTAAGTATGGTGCGGCTAAAACATTGTCTTATAAGACTGGAAATTGTGTTGATCAGGCTCATCTGTTAATTTCTATGTACAGAACTGCGGGTATTGCTGCAAGGTATGTTCATGGAACATGTGTATTTTCCAGCGGAAGCACATATGGACATGTTTGGGTTCAGGTACTGGTTGACGGTATCTGGACATGTGTTGATCCAACCAGTTCCCGGAATTCATTTGGAAAAATAGTAAATTGGAATACAAACTCCTATACTTTACACAGCAGATATGCGAGTTTGCCATTCTGATTATTATTTTTTATTTTTTTTTAGGTTTACCAAAACTCTTTTATATTGTTAATTATATATTTATAAATAATTTAGAATATAGGTGACTTTCATGAGTGAAGGTAAAATAAGTGAAAATATTGAGGAATATCTTGAGGTTCTATACCGTAACGGAAGTAATGGAGAGCAGGTTTCCACAACGCAGCTTTCAAAAGAGTTGGGTATAGCACCGGGCAGTGTTACTCAAATGCTTAAAAAATTACAGGATCTCGGTTATATCACATACACTCCATATAAGGGAGCTACCTTAACCGATGAGGGAATGAAAATAGCTCAAAAAATTACAAGAAAACATAGGATTTTGGAAAAATTCCTCCTCGACATCCTGAAGGTTAAACAGGAGAACGTTCACGATCAGGCTTGTGAAATGGAACATACATTATCTGATGAGGCTGAAAGAGCTCTATGCACAATGATGCATCATCCGGATTTATGTCCTGATGACAATGTCATCCCGGCATGTGACTTTGAATTCGGAAGCTGTCAGGAATGTTTTTCACAAAAAGATTTTGACCAGGTCATCAATAGGAAATTCAATTTATTATCTGTTTCCGAGCTAACTGGTGATAGCGAAGGCACCATCTCATTTATTCGAGGAAACAGTGAACTTCTCGATGAAATCACCAATAAGGGAATTAAAGTAGGTCAGTATCTTAAATATGAATTTGGTGCAGGCACTTCCGGAAAAAATTACTTGGTTGAAATCGATGATGAAATGTTAACTCTTCCGGTAGAAATGGCAAATAACATTTTTATCAGATTTTAACTATCAAAACTCTTTTTTTTACAAAAATTTTATATAACATATATTTCTAAATATATAGTATTAAATATAATTTATTTCTTTTTACGGTGTTTTAATGCGTGGAGAGTTATCAAACGGAATTGTTTCAGTTAAAATAGAAGAGGGAAGTAAAAAACCGGTAGCTTTAAATGAAAAAAGCAAGTTTGGAAAAATTG
Organism: uncultured Methanobrevibacter sp.; assembly: GCA_902772665.1. GTDB lineage: Archaea > Methanobacteriota > Methanobacteria > Methanobacteriales > Methanobacteriaceae > Methanocatella. The sequence continues at coordinate 15,109 of CACYBU010000150.1, forward strand.
AAGCTGATTTTTTACATCTCTCGATGATTGAGGCCTGTTATCTGCAGGAAAAGGGTCGTTTAAATATTTATGAGGATGATGTCAAATGCAGTGTAGGGTATTTAATTGACCTTTTAAAGGAACAGGGACTTTATGCTAAATATGTTGTTTTCCGTGATTTGAAAAATCGGGGATTTGTTATTAAAACAGGTTTTAAGTTCGGTTCTGAATTCAGATTATATGATCGTGGTGGAGGTCCGGGTCAGGGGCATTCTGATTATCTGGTTAAAATCATCTTTGAAAATTATGACATCAGTGTACTTGACTTTTCCAGTTATGTTAGGGTTTCCCACGGAGTCAACAAGAAACTTCTTCTGGCAATTGTCGATGATGACTTTGACATAACTTACTATAATGTGGAATGGACAAGACCATAATTTAATTAAAGAATTCCTTTATATTTTAATATACTTTTACATTTATTATAATAATTCTTATTTGAAAATTTAATTTAATGATATTGTTGGTGAAAATATGGTAGATTTAATTAATCCATGGGCATCATTCAACCTTGATTATGACAAGTTGGTTAATCAGTTTGGCATAGGAAAAATTTCAGATGTCATTGGAGATATTGAAAACCCTCAGAATCTTATGAAAAGGGGGGTAATTTTTGGTCACAGGGAATTTGATGAAATTGTTAAGTTAATCACTCAGAACAAGGATTTTGCAGTTGTATCAGGTATGATGCCAAGCGGTCAGATGCACATAGGTCATAAGATGGTAGTTGATCAGTTGAAATGGTATCAGTCTAAAGGTGCAATGCTGTCACTGCCGATAGCAGACCTTGAAGCCTATGCGGCACGTGACATGAGCTTTGAGAGAGGTCAAGAAATAGCTGTTAATGAATATCTCACAAACTGGATAGCACTTGGCCTTGACCTTGAAAAGGACAACGTCAATGTTTATCTCCAGTCAAAAAACAGTCTGCTGCAGAATCTTGCATTCAAGGCATCAGTCAAAACAAACTTCAGCCAGCTTAAGGCGATTTACGGTTTTGAAAATTCAACAAACATTGCCCATGTTCAAGCGCCGCTGTTCCAGGTTGCAGATATTCTTCTTCCACAAACCGAAGAGTTCGGAGGTTCAAAAAAGGTTGTCGTTCCGGTTGGAATAGACCAGGATCCTCATATCAGACTGACAAGAGATATTGCACATCGGCTCAATGAAACTGAAGGATTCATTTCCCCGGCTTCCACCTATCACAGATTCCTCACAGGCCTTACAGGTGATAAGATGAGCAGTTCAAAACCTGCCACTGCAATCTATTTAAATGATGATACAAAAACAGCAGTTAAAAAAGTCAAATCAGCCAAAACAGGTGGAAGAGAAACCTTAAAAGAGCAGGAGGAATTGGGTGGTGAAGTAGATAAATGTGTAATTTATGAGATGCTTTTATATCATTTCATTGATGATGAAAGTGAACTTGAAAAAATCAGACAGGACTGTCTGAACGGAACCCTCAGATGCGGCGAATGTAAGATAAGAACCGCCGAGCTGATGGAGGAGTTCATGGATGATTTACATGAGAGGCAGAGCGAAGCATCCGAAATTGCAAAAACACTGATATAATGTTATGTGACATTAAAAGGGCATTCAGTGAAAATAAAATAGCTATCATGTCTGCTGCGGCTATTTTTTTCATTTCCATAATTTTAGGTTATCTTCTGGAGTCTTTCCTGCATGCCTATTTAAATCCGGTTGTTGATGATTTAAGCCAGAAAGTCCACACTGGGGTTATAAGGATAACATTTCAAAGCATCTTCATGAACAATATAAGAATAGTGCTTTTAATGTTTATATATGGTCTTATATTATGCTTTTCAGCGGGAATATTGGCATTTAATGGATTTTTCGTTGGCTATTACCTTGCAATATCTGATGATCTGTTCAAGTCTTTGCTTTTGGTAATGCCTCACGGTATTTTTGAGTTTTCTTCATGCATACTTGCCTGTGCATCAGGATTTGTCTTGTTTCATTTTATATACAAATTCCTTAAGGCAATACACAGGCAGGATAACGGTCCGGTCAGGGTGATGCTTTCTAAAGCATTTGCTGAAAGTTCTCTGAAATTAAAACAGGCAATAATTATACTTGCTATTGCTTCAGTTTTAATGGCAGTTGCAGGTTTTGTTGAAACCTATCTGACGGTGCCGATTGCAAAATTCATATATTACTTATAATATTTAAATAAAATTAATATAAAAAATATAAAACAGTGATTTTTTATGATAAGATGTGTTTCATGTGGAGAAGAATACGACGATGACGAAGTAATCTACACTTGTGAGAAGTGCGGATCAGTACTTGAACTTGTTAATGAAATTGATGTTTCAAAAGACATTTTTGACGGTAGAAAAGATAATTTATGGAAATTTAAGGAATGCATTCCGGTGGATGATGCTAAAATAGTTTCACTTGATGAAGGTGGAACTCCATTCTGCAGATGTGACAAGCTGGGTGAGGAACTTGGTGTAAATCTGTATGTTAAGGTGGAAGGTTCCAACCCGACAGGAAGTTTTAAGGATAGGGGAATGACTGTAGGTATGACAAAAGCAATGGAGTTGGGAGTTCATACTGTAGGATGTGCTTCAACAGGAAACACTTCCGCATCCCTTTCAGCTTATGCTGCCCGTGCGGGACTGCGTTGCATTGTATTTTTGCCTTCAGGAAAAGTGGCTCTTGGAAAGCTGGCAAAGGCAATGTTCCACGGTGCTGAAGTAATGTCCATAAATGGAAACTTTGATGAGGCACTTGAAGCCATGACTGCTCTTGCACTGGAAAAACATCTTTACTTGTTAAATTCAATCAATCCATATAGGCTTGAAGGACAAAAAACAATAGGTTATGAAATCGTCCGTGATTTGGGTTGGCAGGCTCCTGATAGAATTGTCCTGCCTGTTGGTAATGCAGGCAATATTTCAGCTATCTGGAAAGGTGTAAAGGAATTCTATGATGTAGGATTCATTAAGGATTTACCTATGATGACAGGTATTCAGGCGGAAGGTGCATGCCCTGTTACAAATGCATTTAAAAAAGGGGACAAACGTGTTGTGCCTGTGGAAAATCCTGAAACCATTGCAACAGCAATAAGAATTGGTGCTCCTGTCAGTGATATCAAAGCTTTGAATGCTATTTATGATTCAAACGGTTATTCAGAAACAGTAACTGATGATGAAATTCTTGATGCACAGAAATTACTTGCAAGAACAGAAGGTATTGGTGTTGAACCTGCATCAGCAGCTTCCATTGCGGGTCTTAAAAAACTTGTTGATGAAGGTGTAGTTGACAAAGGTGAAACAATCACATGTGTAGTTACAGGACACTTGCTTAAAGATCCTAATACTGCTATTGATGCATGTACACAGCCTACACAGGTTGATGCTGATATTGACACCTTAAGAGAGATTTTGATGAACAAATAATTTTTGCTTTAAATCTCTTTTAATTTTAATTTTTTCTTTTAATTCTTTTATATTCTAACAAAATTTATAGTTTTTTTATTTAAGGTAATATATGAAAAACATTTCGTAATATATTCATGTCAATATTCATGTTAAAATATCATGGTTTGGTATGATGTAATTTTTAAAAATCACCGATGTTGCACCAATAGATTTATATATAAGCAAATTAAAAGTATTATTAACAAGTTTAAATGGAGGTTTTTTATATGAGTGAATTACCAATTGCTCCTGTGGGCAGAGTCCTTAAAAATGCTGGTGCACAAAGAGTAAGTGATGATGCAAAAGTCGCTTTAACCGAAGCAATCGAAGACTACGGTAACGAAATCGCACAA
>CACYBU010000151.1 GCA_902772665.1 uncultured Methanobrevibacter sp.
CTTCGTTATCTATTTTATCTTCTGCCATATTAATTCACCTTGTACAAGTCGTGAAAAATATCTAATATATATAAAAAATTGCAATTAAAAAACAGTTGTAAAAATTTTTACATAATATTAGATATACTAATGTAGTAAATACACATATATAAAGCTGTCTATAATAATCTTGGAGTAACATTTATATATGAGAAAGTAAAATCTCATTAAAAATAACTTTAATTTGAAAATAAAAGTTGAATATTAACTATAAATGATAATAAAGGATAATTTAAGTTATTTGATAAATTGATAAATTTTGACTAATTTAAATTATTACTTTTTTTGCTAAAGTAACATAATTATGATAGGTAGTGTAATCAAAGAGATTACAGTGTTGATTAATATGCAGTCAGAAGTCAGCTCAAAATCAAGCTTATATGTAATGGCAAGCAGCAAAGACATCATTCCAGATGGCATTGCAGCCTCAACAACAGAAATGGTAAACTGAAGATCACTTAACCCCATAAAAGAAGCGACAATAAAAGCAGTGGCAGGGAAAAATACCAGTTTCATAATAGAAGTAAAGACAATCATGAATTTACTTCTTTTAATTGCGGAGAAGTCAATTGATAACCCCAAAGCAATCATTATTAATGGAATAGCACCCTGACCCAAATAATTAACTGTATTGTCAATTACCGGTCCGATTGGAATGTTAAAAAAGTTAAATCCCAAACCTAAAATAACAGCCCAGAGAGGAGGGAAAAACATGATTTTTCGAAAAGCTGTCTTAACGGTGCCCCCAAATTTTAAAATCAGCACAAAAGAGAGCATAAGAAATATGCATAATGTTGCAATATCACAAAAGATTGCCCTTAGAAATCCTTCCTCACCGAAAATGCCTAAAGTAACAGGATATCCCATAAAAGCAGTGTTGGCAATCATTACAGTTACCAAAACACTCCACAAAGTAATATCATCCAAACCGAACCGTTTCAAAATGAAATAAGAAATAATACCTGTCACAAAAGAAGAAGCTAAAATAACAAAGGGCAATACTCCCAATTTGGAAAGTAAAGACAAATCAGCGGAATATAGTGCATGAAATATCATACAGGGCAATAGAATATACATTACTATTTTGTTAAAAGAATCAATTTCCCCTTCAGATAAAAAATCAATTCTTTTAAGGAAATATCCAAGACAAATCATTATAATGATTGATAAAATAGTAATCTCAATCTGGTTCATAGATAAAAATTAGTTAAAAAAAGTATAAAAAAGTTAAGAAAAAAATTAGATAAAATTAACTAACGATACCTTCGCTAGTAATTTTAAATACACATTCACCTTCTGGCAAATGAGGGGAATCCACTAAACGTGCGATTCTTTTTCCTGCCAAACCTTTTTTAAGCCATATTCTATAAGTGGAAGCGTGACCTAAAACGTGCCCCCCAATAGCTTTAGTAGGACTTCCAAAGAAAGAATCGGGTTTAGCCTGAACTTGGTTTGTTAAAAATACAGCAACATTGTAAGTATTTGCAATTTGCTGAAGTGAATGTAAATGCTGGTTTAACTTTTGCTGCCTTACAGCTAAAGACTCCCTTCCAACATATTCCGCTCTGAAATGAGCCATTAATGAATCAACAATAACCAGCCTAACATTAGCGCCGCTTTGAATAAGTTCATTAATTTTATCCACCATTAAAATTTGGTGAGCTGAATTAAATGCACGTGCTACATGAATTCTACTTAATACCTGTTCGGTATCTAATTCAAATCCTTCTGAAATTTGCCTTATTCTTTCTGGACGGAAAGTGTTTTCAGTATCGACAAATACACATTCTCCATCAAGACCACCTAATTCTTCAGGTAATTGAACAGTAACCGCAAGTTCATGAGAAATTTGACTTTTTCCTGATCCGAATTCACCAAACACCTCAGTGATGGATTGGGTTTCAATTCCCCCACCAATTAAGTCATTGAAGTCCTGACTTCCGACGGTAATGTGTCCGACATCTTTTCTTCTTTCATCAACTTCGAGTGCAGTTTCAAAAGTAATATTTTCAGCCTTACGAGCAGCTTCAATAACTTTTTCCGCTACACCTTCACCGATTTCGGCTTTAACTGATAATTCTTTAGGAGTAGCTGTAGCCAATCTCATCATATCAGCGAAACCTGCATCTTTTAATTTTTCTGCTGTTTTTTCTCCTACACCTGGTAAATCATTTAATTCAACCATAATAATCATTCCTTTAATTTAATTTTTTAAAAATATTTTTTTAAGATTTTTTTAGGATTTAACCTATATTCTTCAGTATATTCATTGAAACTAACATTTGCTATTATTTCTATAGTCATGCCTACTAAATCTTCAAGTTTCTCCTCGATTCCATATCCCTCTTCAATTAGAGAAATAATTTCCTCCTGACTTTTTTCTATAAGTTCTTCTGCCAAACTGCCAAAGAATGTGACTGAAATATCTCCTGTATCATCTTTAACCCTTGTAGGAATCATAAGAGTGTATTTTGGCTCATCAAAAGTATGGCCACAATTATCACATATATATTCATCTTCTGATTCATCTACATTTTCATTACAGTTCGGACATTTTACAAGTAAAATTCTGCCGGTTGATACCTCGTCGATTTCTGCGGTTATATGAACATTAGTATCATCTTCTGAAAGAGACTCAATGGATTTTGAAACAAAAATAGCTTCCATTAATTCATCCTGTGATGGTAATTCTTCTATCTCTTTGTCATTTGGTTCTAAAATAGTTGTTCCCCCGGAAACAGTGGCCTGAAGACGATTATCCATGTCTAATGACAGGCGTGGATTTTGCAATTTGATTGGCTGACCCATTTCAAATTCACTTTGTGCATCTTTATCCCATAGGACAACAGCGATTGAACCGGTATCATCGGCGATTTCAATATTTCTAACAGACCCCGTGTCACCGTTATCCCTTTCGAAATGGCGAATTTCAGATATTTCAATTACTCTACCAATGATAATTGTGTCTTCCTCATCTTCATCGAGATCTTCAATTTTTTTGTATTCATAAATTGCTTTTTCCAATGTTGCAAGTTCAGGGATAAACATTGCAGAAGCCTGTTCTTCAGACAGTCTTATGATTCTTGAACTTCCTCCAATATTTAAATCAACACTGTACATTCCGAGTCTGGTTCTTGCATTTTCTATTCTGTATGCTTCTCCTACTCCATAATCTCCTTCTGCTTTTTCATTCCAGAAGGATAATCTTACCTTACCGGATTCATCTGCAAATATAACTGAACGGACAGTTCCCATAGTACCGTCATCTCTCTGGAATTCATTGATATCATTGATTGAAAGAATTCTGCCCACAATATCTATTTCTATACCGTCCTCATCTATTTCATATATCTCTCCAATAGGAGTTGGATGGAGTTCCTGTTTTAGAGCTTCGAATTCGTCCAATTTTTCAAGTGGGAGATTTTGAGGGTTGATTGTGATTTGAGTATTGAAGTTTGTATTCATTGAGTACTGGCTTTGAGTATATTCGTCATAGCGAACATCTCCTCCAATTACTTTAATGATGTCTCCCTTATTTATAGGCAGGCCTGTATCGTCTCCCCAGACGGTTACCCTTATCTCACCTGTAGTGTCTCTAACATCGAAGTTTCTTAATTTGCCTTCAGTGTTATCGGTTTTTCTGGTGAATAATTTGATGTCCTGGAGTCTGGAAACAATACCCATGATTGAAACATCTCTCTGTTCACTTACATCGGCAATTGGTGTGAACTCCTGAACAATTTCGGGGGCTTCAAAGTCTCCCTTGATGATTCTTCCATCCCAGTGAGTCAATGAGATTTCACTTTCACCGTCACGATTTGTTCTCTCACGTGCCTGAGCTTGAAGTATTTTAACTGTATCTCCGTCTTCAAGTCCCAAATCCTTAATAAGCTCTACGTTTTTGTTCCATAGGGTGTAAGAAATCTGTCCTGTATCATCCTGTAATTCAAGAGATGCGACCTGACCTTGTTTTCCATTTTTTTCATAGTTCCTAATGGTTGGGATTCTTTTGATTCTTGCAATGATATTGACTTTGGTTTCTGGTATAATATCTGCTATTTTTGTTATTTCTTCTTCATATGCGGGGAACTTTGAAGGGTCTTCCTCCAATTTGATAACTGTTGATCTTGGTCTTAGGTTTGCTTCAAGACCTGTGTATCCGTCTTTAATGTCAACGTCCTTTATTTGAATGATGTCTCCTTCGGAGATATTTTTAAGCAGTTTGATGTTTTGAGTCCAGAATACTGTTCTTAACTCACCGGTGTTATCTTTTATTTCGACATTGCATACTTCACCGCTTTTACCTTTGCGGGTTTTAAATGATCTTGGATTGGAAATTGAGATTACTCTACCTGCAACGGTAATTCCGCTACTTCCTTTTTCCAGTTTATCGATTGTGTCAATGTTGAATTCAGGTTTTTGGGAGATAACCTCTACTTCTTCGGTTATCAGTTCGCCGACAACCATTTCGGCAATACCGTGTTCATCAATGAATGGATTATGGGATTCTTTTTTCCTGTATTCTTCCATTCTTGCAATGAATTCTTCAGGTGAAATCTGATCTTTGACTTTATTGTATAATTCTAAAACATCTTCGCTCATGGTAGTTTCCGGTGCAGTATCACTTTTTTTATACTCTGATATATCGACACTGGTGTAATTTTGCACTACCATTTGTGCAGCTCCATAATCATCTATGAAGCCCAATTCTTCATTATTGGCTTTTATTTTTTCTATTTCTTCTAAGAACTCTTCTTTAGAAAGTTTATCACTGATTTTTTCATATTCTTGTAAAATTTTTTCTTGCATACCAAACCCCTCATTAGAAAGTTAATTATAATTTTATATTGAAAGTGTATATAAAGTTAGAGAGAGCATTTGAAAAGTATTCTCACTAACAATATTTTGAAAAAAATTTAATATAAATATTATTAAAATGCACAAATGTGAAAGTGCACAAAAGTGTTAATATGCATTTGGATTTTTCTTCAATGCTGTTTTAATCATTATTGCCAAATCCAAACCCATGTGCCAGTTTTCTACATACTCAATATCATATTGAATACGTTTTTTAATAGATGTATCACCACGGCAGCCATGAATCTGAGCCCAGCCTGTTAAACCCGGTTTAACCTGGTGTTTAACCATGTATTTAGGTATGGTTTCCTTAAACTGATCTACGAAATATGGTCTTTCAGGTCTTGGCCCGACAACGCTCATTTCACCTTTCAATACATTGAAAAATTGGGGCAGTTCATCTATACTGGTTTTTCTGATTATATCTCCAACTCTGGTTTTTCTCGGGTCATCACGTGTGGTCCACTCTGATTTTTCTTCACTTGGATCCTGTACTTTCATGCTGCGGAATTTATACATCATGAATGTTTTTCCGTTATACCCCATTCTTTCCTGTTTAAAGATTATGGGGCCAGGAGATGTTATTTTAATAGCAATAGCGGTAATAATCATTATAGGTGAGGTTATAATAATGGCTATTATTGAAATAACATAATCTGATATAAATTTTAAAAACTTGTTGAAATTATCATCAAGTGGCACATAACGGATATTTATAATTGGAATATCTTCAATCATGTCTATGGAAGGCTGTGCCGGGAAGTATCTGATGTAGTCGGGGATAATCTCCGCCTTAATTCCAACTCTTTCACAGCTTTCCACCAGTTCATTGATTTTGTAATAATACTTTAAGGGAATAGCCAGGACAACCCGGTCATATCTGTTTTTTTCAAGAACTTCATCAAGCTGCTTAAATGCACCTATGATTCTGCTTCCTTCAACTTCCATTCCAACATGTTCGGCTCTTCCAAGAAATCCGCTGACAACAAAACCCAGATACGGGTTTTCACGAATCTTACGTGCAAAGGAGAATGCCAAATCATTATCTCCAACAATAAGAATATGCTTTAAATTTCTATTGTTTACTCTTAAATTCTTTAAAAGACTTCTAATTGTGAATCTTTCTATTATTCCAAAGAATGTGCATATAATTGCAAGTAAAAAGAGCATTATCCTTGAAAAATTAGGCTGTTCGATAATGAAAAGAATTGAAACCAGCGCGAAAAATGCAATGATATTTATTTTTATTAACTGTGTGGCCTCTGAGAATATGTTTTTATATGTTCTGCGGGGCTTATATAAACCGAAGGCAAAGTATAGAATCAGATAAACTGGAATAACGGCCAATACTAAAAATAAAAGATAGCTGAAAAAGCCCAAGTGTCCTCCGATAGGTCCGAATAAAGTAGTTTTGAATCTTAACCAAATAGAACATGCAAGTGACAGTGTAATCACTAAAACATCCAGTAAAATCAGCGCTACGTTTAATGCCTTTTGATTTTCCTTAATCATAATACCTACCAGAAAAACTAGTTTAATATTTTTAATATATGTAATGAATATATTAATTAAGTTTTCTTTTTAAACAAATTTAAAAACAGTTTTAAACAACATAAAAGAGCAATTCCCAGATAAACAACCCAATTAACGATGAAAATTGATTCTTTGGCATGGTGTTTTTTATAATAAATGTACATTGCACGGTAAAATTCATAAATCAGCTTTGACTTTTGCTTTTTACTGCTTGCACCTTTCAGGTGAGTAATCTTTGATTCGCCATAATAGATTATTTTCCATCCGCCGTTCTTGATGCGGTAACACAGGTCAATATCCTCACCGTACATGAAAAAGGTCTCGTCAAGAAGACCCACCTCATCTAGAGCCTGTTTTCTAATGAACATGAAAGCTCCGGTAAGGCAGTCTATTTCATATATTCCATTATCGTCCAGATTGGTTAGGTTATAATTGTCGTTTTTGCTTTTTGTTGGAATATGAAACAGTCTGAAAAATGAGTTTTTGACATTCGGAAATGATCTCTTGCAGGCTTTGTCCAGCTCGCCGTTTTCCAAAAGAACCTGACATCCGCATGCTCCAACATTACTGTGATTTTCCATGTATGTGTAGATATTTTCCAGAGTATTTTCCCAAACGACCGTATCCGAGTTCAAAAGAAGCTGATATTTACCATCAGCACTCCTTAAAGCCTGATTATTTCCCGCTGCAAAACCGTTGTTTTCTTTGGATGGGATGAATTTAACCTTATCTTTAAAGTAATCCTGTAATCTGGCCAGACTATCATCACCAGATGCATTATCCACTACAAATATTTCAAGATTGAATGAGTAGTCATAATCAAGAATGGAATTGATTGTGTTTTTTGTTAGCTCGAATGTCTGATAATTTACAATGACAACTGAAAGGTCCATAAAACTCACTGGCTATTTTTTTAGAAATTTTAAAGTGTTAATTATTAATCTGTATTCAATTTTAAAATAGTTTTTCGTATTGCGTGAATTGAATTTTACTTTTTGAATTTTACTTCTACCAGACAATCCTTCCCGAATACCTGAAAGGTACGTTGAACCGAATCCTTTTTTTTTAAAGAATAAATATTTGACTGAAAAGCCTAAAAATAAAAATAGGAAATTTAGAATTTTAAATGGTACTGGCAGGTTTTTATAAACCACCCAGACATTGTTTCTGGCTGCCAGGCGGACTTTGAATTCATTGTATCTGCTTCCGGATGTTGCACTTCCGATATGGTAAACAACTGCGTCGGGACAAAGCAGGTTTTTATAACCGCTGATTTTTGAGCGGATTGCCAAATCAACATCTTCCATATAGGCAAAGAAGTTGTCGTCAAACATTCCGATTTCTTCCAATAATGATTTTTTATACATTGCTGCTCCGGCGCAGGCTGAAAATATTTCCAAAACTTCACTGTATTCGTCGGATTTATGATTTTCTCCGGTTTTTTTAGTCCAAGCAAGGAGATTGTATTCATCTCCAGCATCATCGATTAATTGTTTATTGTTGTACTGAAGCATTTTTGCCTGAACTGAAAAGATTTCATCACTTGAAGATATTAAATCAACCATTGCCTTAACAGATCCCTTTTTAACTTCAGTATCATTGTTTAGAGAAAAGATGTATTCGTATTTTGCTTTACGGATTCCCTGATTAACTGCAGGTGAAAAACCAACGTTTTCACGGTTTTCAATTAATTCAACTGGGAAATTGAAAGAATTGGCTTTAATGTACTGCCTGCTTTTATCTGTTGATGCGTTGTCGATTATTATGACTTCACCGATGAGTTCGGAGTCATTGTTCAAAGATTCGAAAAATGCTTTGAGGAATCTTTCCCCATTATAGTTTGGCGTTACGACTGAAACTTTCATATTAATCAGATTGAATTTTTTAGTTTTTTCCATATTTTATAGTAGAGTTTCGGATTGAACAGGAAAAGTTTTATTTTTAATTTGAATTTTTTATCTCCCTTAAACATGGAAAGTTTTTCAAAAAGACCGAGCTGTTTCATCTTGCTTATGACTTCATCAAAATCATAGCCATTGTAAAAAAAGAAGTTCATGTTGGCAAATATTGCCCTTGGAATTCTTGAGGTTATTATCAAATTGGCGAATTCTTCCCGGTTGTTTTTCCTGTAAAACTCGGCAAGGTTTTCAAAGATTTCCACAACATCAAAACGCTTATATTCTGTTGTTTTGATTGCTGAGCCGGGATGCTGAACATAATAATATGTTACCTCATTGTTAACGGCTATTTCCTCTCCATAATTTAGTGCTTTATGTGCAAATTCCGTGTCCTCACCATAAACTATATCCGGTGTGAATCTGATACCGTTATCTTTTATTATATCGGCTTTATACATTAACTGGAAGAAATTGAATGTTATCTGCATGTTCAATTCCATTTTAATAAAATCATATGTTGAAATCACATCCTGTGAGTATGTGTCTAGATTTGTTATTTTATCTGCCTCTTTTCGGACATATAAAGTTAGGCTAAAATCTGTTTTTCCATTATACAGACTTGAGAGATGGTTTTTAGATACATAATCATCTGCGTCGATGAAAACCAGATAATCTCCTCTTGATTTATCTATTCCCTTGTTTCTTGCAACGCTCACACCGGAATTTTCCTGATGAAGGATTTCATGAGGTATCGGTGAGTTATTGAGGCACTCTTTTATGATTTCATGACTGTTGTCTGTTGAGCCGTCGTCAATGACGATTATTTCAAAGCCTTCAAAATCCTGATTAAGTATTGAATTTAAAGTTTTACTTATATATTGTGAAGCATTGTAAACCGGAACAATAACACTGACCTTAATATTATCCATTCTACCCCCCTCTATTTTAATAAGTAATCAACAATTCTTTGAGATGAATGACCGTCAACTTCATCAAACTGACTGTTTACAAACTCTGATAATTTGCTTTTATCAAATTCACCATTTTTAATAACACCAATCAGCTCATCTGATGTGTTAACAATGGGTCCTGGAACAGTTGTTTTAAAATCATAGTAAAATCCACGTTCATCTGCCAGATATTCATCCAAATCATAAGTGAAAAATACAGTAGATTTATTTAAAGCGGAATATTCAATCATTATTGATGAATAATCAGTTATTAAAATATCACTTATAAGCATCAGCTCCTGCTCACTTTCAAAGTCACTGACATCAACATACCGGCCTTCGGATGATATTTCATCCTTATAGAAGTTTTTAATCTTGGGATGAAGCCTCAATGCCAGAACATACTCATCACCCAGCTGCCTGTTAAACTCCTCCAAATCAAGATAGTTAAAGACATTATTGTACTTTTCCTCATCCCTGAAAGTTGGAGCGTAAAGAATTATTTTTTTATCACCGGACACATTATATTTTTTACAGAAATCCCCTTTCAGTTGCCCTAAATCATGATTTTCAAAATAATAATCCATTCTCGGAAGACCCAGTGGCCTGATTTTACTTACAGGCATTTGAAAAGCCTCACTATAATAATCAATAATATTTTTGGAAGTTACAATCAGATAATCAGTATTTTGTGAAATTTTAGCTAAAATCTCTCTACTTTCAATGTCAACAGATCCTCCAAACTTTTTAGAAGCACCCGGAGCATGCCACAACTGAACGACAATAGTGTCCGGTTTGAAATTCATAAAAGCAAGGGGGAAAAAATTGTCGTTTAAAAAAATATATCCAGAGCCTGCAAGTTTTTTAAAACTGCTTAAGGACAGTTTATCCTTGTAAAAAAAGTGAAACTCAAAATCCCCTCTTTTTTCAAATTCCTTTTTAATATAATCAAGATTGCCCTTGAATGATTCATGAGAATCAATTATAAATGAAATTCTGTTTTTCTCAACATTCGTACGGCTAAACAAGTTGAATATAAAACCATACACTTTATGTTTTAAATATGACATGTTATCTTAATGGAAAAATGCTAACATTCCCGGAACTGAGGTGACCATTGACTGAACACCTAAAATAAATATTGCAAGTCCGCCGATGAAGTTAATATATCTTGCATATTTCATAGCCACTTTAGTACCGAATGTTCCTATTAAAAGCCAGCAGAACACGGCTGCAAAACTTAAAAGTGCTAAAATCACCGGATCAATATGGGCTGCAACACCCTGAGCTGCCAGAATCAGGTTTTCAATGTTACCAAAAATCAGCAAAGGTAAAAAATGTTTTATTTCAGGATCCATCTATTCACCCCGATATGATCTTAACATTGCCTGAGCTCCTAAAAGGAAGATTGCCAAACCTCCAAGGAACTCAATGAAATCAACATAATCTATGAGAATCTGTGTTCCAAAAGTTCCAACAATTAACCACATTGCAACACAAATAAAACTTGCAATTGCCAGTTTAACCGGATTAACACCTGCTACAACACCTTGAGAAGATAAAACTAAATTTTCAATATTCCCAAATATGATTAGTGCAACAAAAGTCAAATATTGCTCTAACATTAAATCACCATTTCCCCAAAAATCATCACTAATTAATATAATCAAATAATGATATATAAAATTATCTTTATTTATTACATGCACAGAAGCTAAAATAATTTCATTTAAATTCCTAATATAGGACAAAATTAGTTTGTACCAGTTACATTATGAAAAATAATAGTTTAGATTAAATAATCCCTGAATTCTAATGAATTGTTAGCTGTTTTCAACAACTGGATTTTTAATCAAAACATGGTGAAACCAATAATAACAGTAATTATGAAAATAATAATAAAATTAGCATCACCTTTGATTTTCCATCTTCAAAGAGATTTTTATCCCCCCCTTCGGTTAAATAATTATAAAATTTTTTAGCAAAATAAACTGAAATTATTAAAACTGGAAAACGAATAATAGGATTATTTGTGAACGGCAATCCCGGAAGAATCATCTCTTTGATATAAATAATTATTAATAATACTTCAAAAAAGGCCAATATCGCAAAAATTATTGAAATTACAATTTTAAAACCTAACCCATCATTTTGAACATTATTATTTTCAGCAGCTTCAAAATCACTAATTTTCAAATTAGTATCTTTATCATAATATTTAATCACATAATCACGAATATCTTCAGTTAACAACTTTAAAGTAAGTGTATAACCAACAACTACATCCTCACAAGTAATACTATCACGACCATGTTTTAAAGCATTACAAGCCATCAAATATTTAGCACAAACTCGAAGATGACTATCAAAACGGAGAGAAACATCTTTTTCAACCAGTATAATAGTAAATAAATTTCCTAAAAGTTCATCAAATAACTGTTTTAGACCTATCATCTTCAAAAGTTATTATAGATAGTTTATCAAAAAATTTTTCTGAATATTCAGGAAGGCAATATCCTTCTTTAAACTCATCTACAAAAAATGTAAAATGACATATAATATTTCCATCAAAAACTAATTTAACTATATTCAAGATTGATTTGACATTATTTTTAGAAAAAAAATAAAAATTAAACACAATTAACATTAATACTGCTTCAAGAGATGACAACATGATTAGATTTTCGGAAGATTGAAAAAGCGGAAATTTAGGTTCATATAATTATGAAGTCGCAAATTTAATAAAATCATTATTTGAACCATAAATATAGTCTTTTTTATATTTAAAGTCATCTAAACTTTTAATCTGCTCCACGCTTTTATAAAACTCAACAAAATAATCATTGTTATCCATGGATAAAATTAAATTAATAAGTTCATCAAGACCTTTAACATCTTCAAAGTCTTGTAATTTAGTTAAAACTTTTTTATAAGACTCTTCATTACTTTCCAAAAAATAAATAATTTTTTCCTTTAAATTCAATGATATCACATGTCAAAAGTTGCTTAAACTAGTATAATCGTTATTTGTTTTTATAAAAAGCTTCTCTAACATAGGCTCGTACATCATCAGTAATTAATCTTAAAGTTAATGTGTATCCTACAACAATGTCTTCACAATTGATTTTAAGAGACTCTCTTTTCAAAGCATTACATGCCATCAAATATCGGCTACTGAATTTAATATGATTGTAAAACTGCCATGTGATATTTTGTTCAACAGTAACTGAAGATAAATATCCGCATCGTAAGAAATCTTCGAGATAACGTGATTTTTTATCTTCAAAATCTACTTTTTTTAATTTTTCAAAAAAAGACTCATCATAATAAGGCAATTCCTTCATTGATTTAAAATCATCTGTGAAAAAAGATAAATACTGAATTATATTTCCACCAAAAACTTTTTCAAAAGTTTTTATTCTTGAACACTTCATATTTGAGTAATAAAAATAATTAAATTCAACTAGCATTAATAAACCTTCTACAGCATCAAAAGATACAAAACCATGAATAGATGGGAAATAAATTGGAATAAATGAAGAGGATAATATTTTATTAGCAGTTACAAAAAATTTATTAGAAATCTTGGAAGGTTTATAAGTGTCTGTTTCAAAATTACAATCATCAATGACATAATGTGCAATTTTATCAAACTCAATTAAAATATTACTATCACGCAAACCAACTATCATATTTTTTAATTCACACAGACCTTCAACATCACTAAACTCATCAAATTTTGCATATTCTCTTTTATAAGTCTTATCTAAACCTTCTATTGTACAACGAATATTTTCCCAAAACATTAAAAATCACCTTATTAATTTATTAAAGTAATCTATAAATAAAGTCACCAACATTTTTTAAACCAGTACTAATATTATTTCCAACATTTCTTAAACCAGTACTAATTCTAGTACTAATATTTTTAACACTAGCATAAGATTTACTATTTATATTATTAACAGTTGTTTTAAATTTTTGAACTGTTAATTTAGCAGTTTTAACAAAATTTTTAGCTTTAGTTTTAACATTTTTAACAGTTGTTTTAAATTTTTTAACAAACTTATTGGTTTTTGTTTTAACTTTTTTAATAGTTGTTTTAATTTTTTTAGTTTTTGATTTAAGATTATTGACTAAATTATTAACTCCGTTTTTAACAAGATTATCACATTTACCATTAATCTTATTTACAGCGGATTTAACATTTTTAACTATTTTTTGGCTTTGGTTTTGGCTTTTTTTACAGTGTTTTTAACTTTTTTTACTGCTTGTTTAATTTTATCTTTAACTTTTTTAACAATATTTTTTATTTTGTTAACTAATTTATTAATTTTTTTTCAACAGAATTCATTGTTGCTTTTATATTTTTAACTATATTAGAGACTGTCGCATAATAAATTTTCAACTTTAGACACAACTATTCACATCGATAAAAATTAAAAAAACTCCATCCTGAACTAATATTATCACCTTAAAAGAAAATAGAAAATGATAAATGGAATAAAGAACAAATCCATCAACTGAAATAGTTGTTGAATAAATATGGTAGGTAATTGATGGAAAAAATTTTCATCGATATGACCATATTTTTTTGAAAAAAATTTAATTTTGAGGAAAACCAAAAAAAAATTTTAATCAATATATTATATTACACACAATTTATATTTAATGATTAACTCCTATATAATTTTTTTTAGAGCACAACCTGTAAAGTTAAAATTTTTTTCACCAAAAAAAATATACTTAAAAAAATAATTTAGACTATTATTTTATAAATTAAAAATGTATATTTTGTAACTATTTCTTAAAATTAGAATAAATAATTGAAATGGTGGAAAAATAATGGTAGAAAGTCAATATTGCTTTGAAATAAAAGAAGTTGGTGCGAATTTATCTAAAAATCCTGAAATCTTTTTATCTTCTATATCTAATTGATATTTTCGCTGAATTTAATCCAAAATTCTTTAGTAAAAAAAATAAAACGTGGTAAACGTATTAAATATAATAAAAAGGAATTATTAACCTTTGTTCTTTGGGGTAAAAACAATAAAAAAGACAGCTGTCGTGAACTCGAAAAATGGTGTGAAGACAATGATGAAGCATGTGAATTAGCACTTAAATGTCAAAAACCTGGAAAAGACACCATAAACCGATTTAGA
>CACYBU010000152.1 GCA_902772665.1 uncultured Methanobrevibacter sp.
GCTGCAGGGTATTTTCCAATAGGTCCATTTAATCCTTTGAAGATGTATAATCCAACAAAACCTCCAATGATTGCCATGTTCAATACATTTGCTCCTAAAGCAGTAATTCCTCCGTCTCCAAATATTAATGCCTGGATGAGGAGTACTACAGTAAATACAAGTACGGCGGCTTCCGGTGCTAAAAATACAATAGCAACTAAAGCTCCTCCAACCATGTGTCCACTTGTACCGAATGGAATTGGCATGTTCATGGACATGATTGCAAAGATACCTGCTGCAAGAACTGCTAAAAGAGGTATACGTTTTTCATCTAAATTGGATCTTGCCCATTTTACAGAGAAGTATAATGCAACTATTAAAATTACATAGTATACTAGACATTGTGCAATAGGTATAAATCCGTCAGGTATATGCAAATTTATTCCTCCATTTATTATTAGTAATACTTTTTCATATTTACTTATAAATCAAGTATTACTAAAATGTATTATTTTTAAATAATTTAAGAAATATCAAGTTAATTGGGAGTTTTATTAAGTATACTGGTTAATAAAACATTTTCATAGCTTGATATTTAATATTTAATTTAATTAATATATTTAAATGTTATTAAAGTAATACAAATTAGTATTATTTTATATATTTAGTAATACTCCAATGTGAAAAATGAAATTAATCTCTGCATCTTACAACGACAGTTAAATAAATAAAGATGGCCACTGCAAAATATAATAGAACTTGTATGTCTAAAATTCCGGTTTCAATGCCTAAAATTGCGTATGTTAAAATCAGGGAGTACATTCCTATATAAAAATAGTCTCTGGTTTTTTGCATTATTTTAAATCCGATTCCTAAAATGTAACCTAAAATTAACATCAAAAAAAACACCCCAACCTTCCCGAAATCAACCACCATCTGGCCGATTAAAGTTGGTGTAACGGTTACCTCGGTTCGCCATGAAATTAACTTTCCCACCATCATTCTAGGTCCCAAATCACTTCCGGGAATTGAACTGGCAAGCATATGTCCATGTGTCAGTCCGAAGTTCTCCCCAATAAAATCAAGTAGATTCAGGACATGCAGTGTAAAATCTGCCCTTGACTGCAGTGAGTAGAGGGGACTTGTTGATGATGTTATGGTCATCTCACCAAGTGATCGAAAATAACCAATTCCAACAATTGCACCTATACCAATTAATGCACCAACCACAACTTCCCAAAGAGAAACAATATTTCCATAGAAACCCATGATAATTATGATGAGAAATGCTGCAAGTAGTGGTGTCCTATAACCTAGAAGCAATAAAAATGCACAGTCAATAATTAGCAAAAATAGAAATCTGAATCTCACCTGTGAACGGGTAATCTTTTTGTCTTGAAAATCTTTCAGATATGCACTGGCGATTAAACAGGTTCCAGGAATAATTAAAAACACAGGCATTGTCAGCATTGGCTTTAATAAATATCGAATGGACGGTTTTAAAAGGGGGATGCCTCCAACAGAAGCAATACTTATAAAGAAAAATAAAATACCTACCAGGGTCAGACAAAAACCAATTGAATAAATGTCTTTTCTTTCAAATTTGACGATATTTTTTAAATTAGTATTCACGAAGAATTTTGGAAGTATTGTAGATCCTATAAAAAATCCGACAAATCCGATAATCAATGTAATGAATAGACTTGTTGAAGGTTTATTCATTGACAAAAGCAAAAACAGTGCAAATAAAAAAAGCACAATCAGAGGATTGAAGACATGCTTTTTTAGGATAATGTTTTTATTTAAGAATTTTAAAAAATTTTCACTGGGATAAAATCTCTTAAAATAGCTGTTGACCCACTGGTTTTCAATAAACTCCAGAAATGTAAAAATCAATGTAAATAAAAAAGATTTATGAAATTCATCACTAATCTTATTTATTATGGAAGTTAAAGTAGAATAAATCACACTCATTTTCTGCACAACTTAAAAATTACGTATATTAATTACATCAAAGTTCTTGTTGATTTCGTTAATCTGACTGTCACTGGAATTATAGATTCTGATAGTAATCTCGTCACTCAATCCATTGAAACTGCCCAGAATTGAATCTGCATCATTAATATTTTCTTTTGTTGCTTTTTTAAGGAATAAATAATTAGTTTTATCTCCATTGGATGTTTTAATTGATTCTCTTTTGCCGTTGGCTGAAAGCATGTTGCTGATTTTTTGGGCATCATTGGCACTTAATGAGTCCAGTGATATGTCAGTTGTCATTTCATAGTCCGTACCGTTAGGAATCTTGTTTGTCAATTCTTTAAGTGAGCTTATTTCAATCGGTTTGGTCTTGATTTCACATAAATTCTTATATTTTTCACCATTGCATTCCAAACTGATATGGTCAATGTAGATATCTGCATTCGGCACTGTTCTGTATAATCCGACCAAATAAGGTTTATTATCTGAATCAATTAACAGTTTAACTCCATTTCCGCCGTTATCCTCTTCCCATATTACGGTACCGTTTAATGTGGTCTGCTTTCCGTTTGTTGAATTGTACCCTTCGACGGTGGCTTTTATAATATAGCCATCTTTGTAATATTTGAGGTAGGTGTCAGGTATTTTATTAACGGTTGATTCATCAAAAGCAGTTTTCTGTAAGTCAGATGAATCATCAGTGGTAATGTGAATAAATGCAAATGCAATTGCACATATCACCAAAATTATTATTATGTAATCAATCAGGGTAAATTTAATTTTCATAATCTTACCTAATCTTCGTACAGTGCTCCAACAGGGCAAACATCAACACATTCGCCACAGTTATTACATTTATTTTCATCAATAAGGATTGTATAAGCTCTTCTTGTGATAGCTTCTTCCAAACATACGTCAATACAATCTTCACAAACTCCGCATTCTTCCATATCTACTTTCAATTAATCCACCATTAAAATTTTTAAAGAAAATATACTTTTATTTAACTTTTTTAAAGTTTATATATTTTGTTGAAATAATTTTAGGTATTCCTAAAGTTTTAATATGATGAAATTCATATTAAAAACAGGTGCAGTCAATGATTTTCAACAAGACTATCTCAATCATACTGGCGGGTTTGTTTTTCCTGTTTCTGATGCTTTTGTTTTCAACAGTTTCAATTACATTTCTTAATAGGCAACTGATTCCGATTGTGGAATTGATTATAATTGTTGTATTTTATTTCATCACCCGTTCATTTTATAATTATCTGCGAAACGATGAAAAATATAAAAATGCCCGTAATGCGTCAAGTGATTTGCCGGGTGAGAAATATTATACAAAAGGCGAATCCGATTCTAAAAAACTGTTCGTTGTTTTATGGGTAATTGGTATTTTAATTTTGACTTCCTTGTCATTGTGGTTGTATTCAATTAACAATGGGATTATCTAAAATTTTTAAAAATTTCAAAATTACCATAACATTTATATACTATGACGACACATATTAGTTATTATATGCATGGGTGCCCGAGCGGCCAAAGGGGAAGGACTTAAGATCCTTTGGCATAGGCCTTCGAGGGTTCGAATCCCTTCCC